>JBBABD010000008.1 GCA_041657845.1 Parcubacteria group bacterium | reverse complement strand
ATTAGATGAGCTAATATGTTTGTAAGGCATCTCGTTGTCGTTTAATGGTAATAGTTGTGTATTTTCCATTATACAGACCGAGATGTCTTTTTTTAACTTATGTTGCACTTGTGGATAGAATGTAGGGACGGCGATTTGACTTATTTATGACTTTATGCCATGCTTTCTTGTTGCTAAATTTCTATTAAATGATTGCACTTAAGGAGGACGAAATGAAAATCGGGAAAAAGCGCATGAAAGAAATTTTGAGTATTATCGCGAGAGAAGTTCTTTTGTATATTTCGGCTTCCGACATCGTACTTGTTTTTGAGGGTCAAAAAACATGGGAGGAGTGTTTCAAAAGAGCCGAAGAAAGAGAGGGAGAAGTTGGGATTATTGCTAAAGCAATTGGCAATGGCAGAAATCAGATAAGCGAAGAAGAATTCGATGAAATTGCTCGTCCATTCGTTGCTTCTCGTATTGCTTATGATTTGGGCGCAGAAAAAGTGAAAATTAAATGGTGATAACCTGCCAACAGAAAATCTGTCCTGGCGGGTTTTCTGTATTATCGAAAGAAAGTAGAATAGTGTCATAATTTTTTAGTAATGTCATAGTAGCGTTAAGTAGAAATGTCATACCTGTTAGAATATTGGGTTAACCATTAAGCCCAATATCATGGAACAAGACATAATTACTATGACAGCCAAAGAAGCCGAGAGACTCACCATTATCAACAATCTAATCGCCAAGAAGATCAACGGAACCGATGCCGCCAAGCAATTGAATCTCTCCATAAGGCAAACCAAAAGATTAAAAGCCAGAGTAGACGGGGAAGGTTCCAAGGGAATAATCCACAAACTAAGAGGACAAAAAGGAAACAACAAAGTCAAAGAAAAGATTATCAATAAAGCCAAAAAGATAATTGAGAAAAAATATCCCGATTTCGGACCAACGCTGGCCACTGAAAAACTTCTGGAAATCCATAAAATCGATATCGGAGTAACAACCATTCGAAAACTGATGATCAAAGAAGATCTTTTCAAACCCAAAAAGAGAAAACGAAACAAAGAACACAGATCATGGAGACCCAGAAAAGAATGCTACGGAGAGATGCAACAATTCGACGGCAGCTATCACAAATGGTTTGAAGACAGAAATGAGGAGTTTTGTCTTCTGGCTTCCATTGACGATGCCACAGGGAAAATCACCAAACTGAAATTAGGTAAAAGCGAAAGTATCAAAGAAGTCTTTCATTTCTGGAAAGGATACATAGAAACCAATGGCAAGCCGATAGCCGTTTATCTCGATAAATTCAGCACTTACAAGATAAATCACAAGAATGCCAAAGACAATCAAGAACTGCTGACTCAGTTTCAAAGAGCCTGTTTGGATCTCGATATCAACCTCATTACCGCTCACAGTCCCGAAGCCAAGGGAAGGATAGAAAGATTGTTTGAAACGCTTCAAGACAGACTGGTCAAAGAACTGCGAATTCGAAACATCAGCGACATGGAAACCGCTAATGAATTTTTAGAAAAAGAATATATTCAAGATTTCAATAATCGATTCTCCGTAGTTCCCGCCAAAGATACGAATTTGCACAAACTTTTAACGGAAAACGATAAAAAGAGTTTGGACAGGATATTTTCCATCCAATCCCGAAGACAAGTTAGAAACGACTTCACCGTCCAGTTTAAAAACGATTGGTATCAATTGGATGAAATCCAGCCGACTACCGTTTATCGAAAAGATGAAATCTTAATTGAAGAAAGATTGGATGGTTCAGTTTGTTTAAGCAAAAAAGACAAGTATTTGAATTTTAAAAAATTACCCCAAAGACCGGAAAAGATGAAAACAAAATTGGTGGCCATTACTCCAGTCAAATCCGATTGGAAACCTCCGGTTAATCATCCGTGGAGAAGTAGGATTAGAGCCGATATTCGCTGCGCCATAATTTCTAAAGTTCCGCAAGTATGACATTTTAAAAAAACGCAGCGCTATGACATTTTAAAAAAACTTTGACAAAGAAAGTAGAATAGTTGACAAAAAAATCATTTAAGAGTAATATTAATCCATAAGAAAAGCCCGCAAAGGCTTTTTAAAAAAGCTCAAATCTATGAATAAAATTATCACATTTTTTAAAGAAGCGAAGATTGAGATGACCAAAGTTAATTGGCCTACCAAGAAACAGACTATCAACTATACTCTAATTGTAGTTGGTTTAAGCCTATCCGTAGCGGCATTTTTGGGAAGCTTGGATTATCTTTTTGGACAGATATTAAAAGGATTTATTAAATAAGGAGGGCGTCCCAGCATCAATTCCGATGTAGTTCGATGTAATTTAAGGGTTTGATGTGCGGAAACGCCTACGGCTTAATTTAAAATTAAAATATAGTAATATAGCGAATTGATGCGGGATGCTCATTTTTGTAGCCACTCGCTTCGCTCGCGGACAAAAATGGCAAAGCAAACACAACATCATGGACGGGCTTGGTATGTTCTTCACACCTATTCGGGTTATGAAGACAATGTGGCTCGAAACTTGAAACAAAGAATTGAATCGATGGATATGCAGGATTCAATTTTCGATGTAATGGTTCCCAAAGAAAAGAAAATAAAGATTAAAGCCGGAAAAAGAATAGTGGTAGAAGAAAGAGTTTATCCGGGATATGTATTGGTAGAAATGATTGTAACCGACGCTTCTTGGTATGTGGTTCGAAACACCCCTAATGTTACCGGGTTTATTGGACTCGGAACCACTCCTACTCCGGTTGATCCGAGGGAAATCGAGGCACTCAAGAAGAGAATGGGAGTTGATGAGCCGAAATATAAGATTGATGTTCAAGAAGGCGATGCAGTGAAACTAGTTGACGGACCATTTAAAGATTTTGACGGAAAAGTTCAAGAAATAAACGAAGAAAAAGGAAAGGTGAAGGTGCTAATTTCTGTTTTTGGAAGAGAAACGCCGGTAGAAATTGACTTTCTGCAGATTCACAAAATTTAATCCCACGAATTACGAATCTAGTACGAATATACAAATTTTATTTTATAAATTGTTATATAGCTGATTCTGATATTGTTTACAAACAATTGCTTCTCGGAATCAATCAATAAATTATGGCAAAGAAAATTAAAACAATCATCAAACTTCAAATCCCTGGCGGACGGGCGAATCCGGCTCCTCCAGTTGGACCAGCCTTAGGACAGCACGGGTTAAATATTCAAGATTTTTGTACTCGCTTTAACGCAGCTACTCAAAGTAAGAATGGCGATATTGTTCCGGTTGAAATTACTGTTTTCGAGGATCGGACTTTCGATTTTATTATGAAAACAGCACCGGCCGCCGAGCTTATCAAAAAAGCAGCCAAAGTGGAAAAAGGTTCAGGCAATCCACTGAAAAATAAAGTAGGAAAAATTACCAAGGAGCAAGTGAAAGAAATTGCGGAAACCAAAATGGAAGATTTAAATGCCAACGATATTGAACAGGCTATGAAAATTGTTGAGGGAACAGCTAGAAGCATGGGAATTAAAGTGGAATGATTCCCACGAATTACGAATCTTTTACGAATATACGAATTTTAGATTAATAAATTAACTAACTTAAGTGGGAGAATTATGCATTTAATTATGTAGTTCATTTGTACCACAAAAAATCTTATGTTTAGAGGAAAAAAGTACAAACAGGCTTTCGAGAAAGTAGAAAAAGATAAAAAGTATACAATCGAAGAGGCGGTAAAAATTATCAAAGAAAACAAGATTGCCAAATTTGATGAATCGGTAGAAATTCATGTAAAAATGGCGATTGATCCGAAAAAAGGCGAACAGCAAGTTCGAGGCGCGGTAGTGCTTCCGCACGGAACCGGAAAAACCAAAAAAGTGGCAGTTATCACTTCAACCAAAGCCAAGGAAGCTAAAGATGCCGGAGCAGACGTGGTTGCGGGAGAAGAAATAATCGAAAAAATTAAAAATAATAAATTTGGTAATTTTGATATTTTGGTCGCTACTCCGGAAATGATGCCCAAACTCGCTCAAGTAGCCAAAATCCTTGGGCCAAGGGGACTCATGCCAAGTCCGAAAACTGAAACAGTGACGGACAAGATTAAAGAAACTGTAGAAATGCTGAAAAAAGGAAAAGTGAGTTTCAAAAATGACGACGGATCAAATATTCATCAAGTGATCGGAAAGATTTCTTTTGATGAAAATAAACTTAAGGAAAATATTACAGTCTTTTTAGAAGCTCTTCAAAAAGCCAAGCCTCAAACATTGAAAGGAAAATATATTATCGGAATATCTATCTGTTCAACTATGGGTCCGGGAGTGAAAATCATCATTGGATAAATTTCGAAAACGCCCCTTGGGGGCGTTTTTTTTGACTTTAAAAGTAAAAAATAATAAAATAGAAAAGCACTTATTTTTTAACTTTGAATATGAAACACATAAAAAAACAAGATCCTCAGGTATATAAAGCTATTTTAGGAGAAATAAAGCGCCAGCAGGAAGGGATGGAACTTATTGCATCCGAAAACTATGTTTCCGAGGCGGTTCTGGAAACTTTGGGGACAGTTTTTACCAATAAGTATTCCGAAGGCTATCCGGGACGCCGCTATTATGGGGGGCAGATGTATACCGATGTGGTGGAAAAGTTGGCGATCGAAAGAGCTAAAAAGCTTTTCGGGGCCGAGCATGTAAATGTTCAGCCACTATCGGGCGCTCCGGCTAATATGATTGCCTATAGCGCAGTTTTGAAGCCAGGAGACAAAATATTAGGCATGGACCTTTCGCATGGAGGACATCTGACTCATGGACATCCAGTAACACTTTCAGCGCAAATATATAATTTTATCGGATATAAGACGGACAAATCGGGGAAAATTGATTATGTGGAACTGGAAAAAATGGCCATCAAAGAGAAACCAAAACTGATTTTAGCCGGTTTTTCGGCTTATACAAGGCAACTAAATTACCGGAAATTCCAGGAAATCGCTCAGAAGGTGGGAGCGATCACTATGATTGACATTGCTCACATCGCGGGACTCATTGCCGGAAAAGCCATTCCTAATCCGGTTCCCTATTTTGACATTGTAACAACTACTACCCACAAGACTCTTCGCGGACCGCGAGGAGGAATGATACTTTGCAAAGAAAAATACGCCAAAGCAATCGATAAAGCGACTTTTCCCGGATTTCAGGGCGGACCGCATATGAATAATATTGCAGCTAAAGTCGTAGCCTTCGGTGAAGCGTTGAAGCCATCCTTTAAAATTTATGCCAGACAGATTCTCAAAAATGCCAAAGTTTTGGAGCAGGAACTTAAGAAATATGGATTCAAATTAATGTTTGGCGGAACGGATAATCATATGGTCCTGGTAGATGTTTTTGGTTCAAAGGGCGTTTCTGGAAAAGAAGCGGAAATGGCGCTGGATAAGATTGGAATTACGCTTAACAAAAATATGATTCCGGATGATCCAAGAAGTCCATTTGATCCGAGCGGTGTCCGCATCGGAGTGCCGGCTATCACCACCCGAGGAATGAAAGAAAAGGAAGTGCGAATAATTTCCAAATGGATAAACGACGCAATTGAAAACCATCAAGACGAAAAATATTTGAAAAAACTTCACACAGAAGTTATCAAACTTTGCAAAAAATTTCCTTTGTATAAAAATCTTAAATGATAAAAAGTAACAAGCCGATGGTTGCTATGAAAAAATACGCATTCTTTGATTTAGATGGTACGCTTTACGATGGATACACAACTTCTTCTTTTTATCTTTTTTTGGCAGAAAAGGGATTTACATATAAATCGATAATTGAAAAACATGATGAAATACTAAAATTATTTGATTCTAAAAAAGTTGATTACAAAGAATTATGTGAAAGAGCAATAGTTTTATCCGCTGAAGCTTTAAAAGGAAAAGATCGCGAGACAGTAAGTGAGTGGAATAGATTATTTTTGGAAGAAAACGGAAAGTTTTTTTCATGGGTTAACAATTTATTGAAATTATTAAAAGGAAGAAAATATGAAATTTATCTGATTACTGGATCGATAAACTCTTCTGTTAAATTAATAGCAGATTATCTAGGCATCAAGCATTCGTACTCATCTGAACTTGAAATTAAAAATGAAGTGTATACTGGAAAGGTGAACAAATTTTTGCACTTTGACGAGAAGGAAAAATTGATTCGAAGTCTGGTGGAGGATATGGAAAATTGTGATAAGATTAGATTCGGGGATTCTACAGGAGATGTTAATATGCTTTCAAATATGGACATCTCATTTGTTTACAAGCCTTTTGAGGAACAAATGAAAGAAATTGCAATTAAAAAGGGCTAGTATATTGTTGATGAAAATAATATATTGAAAGTTGTTAGCTCTAAAATTAAATAATATGAAAAAAGATAAAAGAAAAAAATATTTTTCTTGGGACGAAACATTTATACAATTATGTCGTATAATCGCTCAACGATCCAAAGATCCTGTTACTCAAACAGGTGCCTGTATCGTGAATGACAAAAATATTATTGTAGGAATGGGATACAATGGTTTTCCTAGAGGGTGTTCGGATGATAAATTGCCTTGGTCTAAAAATTCGAAAAATTTTTATGACATAAAATATCCCTACATTGTCCATGCGGAAGCAAACGCGATTCTTAATGCTAACGCTCCAACCGAAGGAACAAGATTATACTGTGGCTTATTCCCTTGCAATGAGTGCGCAAAAGTAATAATTCAAAGAGGAATAAAAGAAATAATCTATGAAGATGACAAATATCATGATAGAGACGAGTGGAAAGTTTCCAGGAGGATGCTCAATATGGCCGGAATAAAATATAGAAAATACGAACCTAAGTATGATTTAATTTTTAAGAAAAAATAAAAAATGTCTAAAATCATTATCGGTCTGGCCGGGGAGATGGCCTGCGGAAAAGGAACAGCGGCAAAACACATCAAAGAGAAATATCAGGCTAGCTCCTATCGTTTTTCAACGATGCTAAGGGATGTCGCCAATAGATTATACGTAGAGCAGACCAGAGAAAATGTTGCAACATTGTCTACGATACTTCGCCAAAATTTCGGCGAGGATCTTTTTGCCAAAGTAATGGCGGAGGATGTCAAAAAGGATGAGAATAAAGTGATTGTGATTGATGGAATCAGGAGGCTGGCGGACATTGAATATCTCAAAAAAATTCCGGAATTTAAGTTTGTCTATATTGAAGCGGATATACACAATTGTTATGATCGCATTATCAAGAGAGGAGAGAATACAGACGACAACAATAAGACTTTTGAAAAATTTATGGAAGAACATAATCTAGAAACGGAACTCCAGATTAAGGATCTTAAAAACTATGCTGACTTCGTGATTGATAATGATGCAGATTTTAACCATCTTCATGAACAAGTTGACAAAATAATCGAAAGTTGCAAAAATTAAGTACTTTTTAAAAATCTTAAAGGAGGGTGATTGCTTAAATTTATGTCAAAGATATTTGTCTACGATGAATTTAGTCCGCAGGACACAGCGATGCTCCAGGCGCTTTATTCTCGAAGTGCTTCCAGCGTGGAGGAGCATGTGAACAAGGTGAAAGAAACCGGTTCAGGAAAGTTTATGGAGCGTTTTTATGTGGGATACGGCCATTCTAGTATTGCCGATTGCGGAAGCACAACACTTTTCATTGAAGGAATCAGTATTTTAGCGGACAAAGCCATCCAGGATTGGCAGTTGTATTCCGGGCAAGAAACCAGCACAAGGTATATTGATATGTCCAAACAACCGATTGTTGATCCGCTGATGACAGAAGATTCCAGGGAGATTTTAGATGCTTGGATGGATTTTTATATTAGCAGCCAAGAAGCAGTTCAAAATCATCTTAAGGAAAAATATCCGAAACGCGAGGAAGAAGAGGAAGGGATGTATGAAAAAGCGATTAAGGCTAGAACTTTTGACATTTTACGAGGATTTTTACCGGCCGGAATCACGACTCAGCTTAGTTGGCATACTAATCTTCGCCAGGCTTGGGACAAGCTGTCGCTTCTTCGCCATCATCCGGTGGAAGAAGTTTCCACGTTGGCGGAAGAAATACTCCTTAAGCTTAAAGGAAAATATGCCCATAGTTTCAGCCATGAGTTATATCCAGATCAGGAAAAATATCGGAAATATTCGATGCAGAGCTATAACTATTTTGATCCAGAAAATCATCCGGCTTTCAGAGCTTACACCAACATCGAAAACAGAGAACTGCAAAAGTACAAAGATATTATTTTCTGGCGTCCGGTCAAGACTAATCTTCCTACTTTTCTTTCCGAACTGGGCAATGTTACTTTTGAATTTTTGATGGACTTCGGATCATTTCGCGATATCCAGCGCCATCGAAACGGAGTTTGTCGGATGCCGCTTCTCACCACCAAATTCGGATTTAATTCCTGGTATCTGAAGCAGCTTCCTGATTCTTTACGAGCCAAAGCAGAAGAACTAATAGAGAGACAAGCGGAAAGGATAAACAAGATGGATTTGGAACCGAAATATTTGCAATATTACATTGCTTTAGGATTTAATGTTCCCTGCAAAGTTTCTTATGGGCTTCCGGCGGCGGTTT
Source organism: Parcubacteria group bacterium (assembly GCA_041657845.1). Taxonomy (NCBI): domain Bacteria; species Parcubacteria group bacterium. The sequence continues at coordinate 32,150 of JBBABD010000008.1, read as the reverse complement.
ATGTGGTAGAACTGCGAAGCGGAAAAGCGGTTCATCCAACGCTTCGCAGAATCGCCCATCAAATGAATCAGTCGCTACTGGAAATGTTTCCAGGTATAACGCTCCATTCTGACTTGGATCAGGATGACTGGGATGCAAGAAGAGGACTTCAAGATATTACCGAGAAAAAATAAATTTAAGAATTGACTTGCGCATTTACCTCTGCCAAGACCGCTTGTCGCGGTGCGATAACGGACAAATTTAGAATCGCACCTCCGAGAAGCGACTTGTTATAGCTAAATGCGCAAGTCCTAATATAACAAAGGGCTGGTAATTCCAAAAGATAGCCAGCTCTTTTATTTTTGCTTTGGCTATGCTAAAATCAGCTTATGAAACGAGGTAAATTTATTGCCATTTACGGTACTAACGGCATTGGCAAAACAACTCAAACCGAAAGATTGGTGGCTTTTTTGCAGGCGCAGGGGAAAAACGCGTCAAGATTGAAATATCCGATTTATGATCTGGAACCGGAGGGGTCTTTTATCTATAAATACCTACGCGATCCGAAATTCCGCGCCAAAAATGAGCTTTCTACTCACGAACTTCAGAAAAAATATGCCGATAATCGCAAACGCTACGAAAAAGAATTAAAAAGAAGATTGAATAACGGAGAATGGATTGTGGCGGAAGATTATCTGGGAACCGGAATTGCCTGGGGATTGACTTGGGGAGGAGATTTGGAATATCTGGAAAAAATAAATGAAAAATTATTTAAGTCCGATTTATCAATTTTAATGCATGGCGAAAGATTTAATACGGCCATTGAAAAAGATCATCGAAACGAAATGGATGCGGACAGAATTCAGATTTGCAAAAATTTTCATTTTTTGCTTTCGAGGCTTCATAGCTGGAAAGTCATAAATGCCAATCAAAAAGTTGATAAAGTGCAAAGGGATCTTAGAAAAATTGTGAAAAATTTGTTGTAACTATTTATTATGTCATTCCCGCGAAAGCGGGAATCCAGTGAGTAAATTTTCTAGATTCCGGATCAAGTCCGGAATGACAAAAGATAAAATGGATTTTAAAGAATATCAGGAAAAATCAAGAAAAACAGCTTTGTATCCTGACAAGGACAATAATTTTGTGTATCCGACCTTGGGGCTTTCCGGAGAAGCAGGGGAAGTGGCGGAAAAAATAAAAAAAGTGATTCGGGATAAGGACGGAATTATTGACGATGTAACCAGGGAAGAAATAAAAAAAGAACTGGGCGATGTGCTTTGGTATGTTGCGCAATTAGCAACAGAACTTGGATTATCGATGGATGAAATTGCCCAAAAGAATATTGAAAAATTGCTAAGCCGGATGGAAAGAGGAGTATTGCAAGGAAGCGGAGATAATAGATAATATTAAAATTTATGGCAAAATACATACCAGTGATTGGAATGGAGGTTCACGCGGAACTAAAGACTGCTTCCAAGATGTTTTGCAGTTGCAAGAATGGATTAGGTGAAGAGAAAGAGCCGAATCTGCACATTTGTCCGGTTTGCACTGCTCAGCCGGGAACGCTGCCGTATCCCAACAAACAAGCGATAGAGTTTGTCCAACTGGCCGGACTGGCGCTTAATTGTAAATTGAATCTCAAGAGCAAATTTGACCGAAAGAATTATTTTTATCCCGATCTTCCAAAGGGATACCAAATTTCTCAATACGATCAACCTTTTTGCGGAAAAGGATATTTGGAGGTTAATGAAAAAAAGGTAGGAATTACCAGGATTCATTTGGAGGAAGATACGGGAAAATTGATTCATCCAAGCGGAACCGATTATACCCTAGTTGATTTTAACCGGGCTGGCGTGCCTCTCATGGAGCTAGTGACTGAGCCGGATATTGAAACGGGCGAAGAAGCCAGGATTTTTTGCCAGAAGCTGCGCCAGATTTTCCGTTACCTTGAAATTTCCGATGCCGATATGGAGAAAGGGAATATGCGCTGTGAAGTTAATATTTCGCTTTACAAAAAAGGAGAAGAAAAACTGAGCGGGACAAAGGTGGAAGTAAAAAATATCAATTCTTTCAAGTTTGTGGAAAAAGCGATCGATTATGAGATAAAAAGACAGACTGAAATCTTGGAAAAAGGAGAAAAAGTAATTCAGGAAACGCGAGGTTGGGACAGCAATCGCAGTGCCACTGTTTCTCAAAGAAAAAAAGAATCGGCGCATGATTACCGCTATTTTCCGGAGCCGGATATCCCTCCTTTTGAATTTACTGAAAAATATATCGAAGAAATCAGAAGAAAACTTCCGGAACTTCCCGAAGCCAAAGCCAGGAGATTTGAAGGGGAATTTAGTCTTCCGAAAAAGGATATTGAAATTTTGACGACCGAAAAAGATCTGGCGGATTATTTCGAAAAAGTCGTTTGCGAACTTCAAGAAAAAATAGATTCGCAAGAATTTGAAATTTCTAAAGATAAAGCAGTAAAATTATCAGCCAATTATATTATTACCGAGCTTCGCAAACATCTGGTTGAACATAACGAAAGCATTTGGGATATTGAAATCACTCCGGAAAATTATGCTGAATTTATTGGTTTTATCGCTTCGGGGAAAATTAATTCTTCAGCAGCTCAAATAGTGCTCAATGAGATGTATCGAAATGGCAGTGATCCGTCGCAAGTGATTGAAGAGAAAAATTTAATGCAGATGGAAGACGACGGCGAACTCGAAAAAATAATAGAAAAAGTTTTGAAGGATAATGAAAAATCTGTTGAGGATTATAAAAGCGGGAAAAAAAATGCGTTCCAATTTCTTATTGGACAAGTGATGAAGGAAACGAAAGGGAAAGCAAATCCAAAAACTGCCGCTGATTTGCTTAAAAGCAAACTTGAATAAGAAGCATATCTTCTTGAATACAAAAACAGCAATCAATCGATTGCTGTTTTCTATATCCCGATGAAGATTATATTAAAAACTTCTTTTTGTTTTCAGAAAGATTAGTAAAGTCATCAAGTTCTTCAACCAATTTGTTACTAGTGGATTCGAGAAAGGCCATTCCCTCCACTCGGCAGCCAGTGGTGTTTTGGATATATTTCACGACTGGAATGTAGTCTCCATCGCCGGAAATTAAAACTACTGCATCCAAAGTCTTGGACATCTTAATGGCGTCAACTGCAATTCCCACGTCCCAATCTCCCTTTTTTTGTCCTCCGGGAAAAATTTGAAGATCCTTAGTTTTTACCTCGAATCCTTGTTTGTTTAACGCATCGAAAAATTTTTCCTCTTGTCCTTCCATAGTCTTGATTCCATAGGCAATAGCGCGAATCATTTTTCTTCCCGATGTTGCTTCTTCTAGAACTTTTTTAAAATTAACTTTTTTCCCATAAAGCACTTTGGCGCTGTAATACAGATTTTGAATGTCTACCAAAACGCCAACCCGCTGTTCTAAAAATTTCGCCATAACTACAAACTTACAAATCAAGTACAAATATACAAATTTGCAAGAGATTTGTGACTTTAATTATTTAATAAAAATAAAGACAGGAATAAGCCTGTCTTTATTATATCATAGTATTGAAATTTGATTTATCCTTTAAGCCCTAGTTTTTTAATAGTGGCTTTATACATCTTTTCGTTGGTCTTTTTGAGGTATTCCATCAGCTTTCTTCTTTTGGAAACCATCTTGAGAAGTCCGCGCCTGGAATGAAAATCTTTGGCGTTTTTCTTAAGGTGGCTGGTTAGTTTTTTGATTCTTTCGGTGAAAAGAGCCATTTGATATTCCGGAGAACCGGTATCTTTTTCGTGTCTTTTTACCTCTTTAGTCGCTTTGTCTTTTTGCTTGTGGTTTAGAGCCATAGCGTTTGGGCGAAACATTCGTTGGGAATACACCTCAACCAATGTTTGCTATTAAATTAAATTATTGAATTTATATTCTAATCTATTATTGAATTTTTGTCTAGAGCACTGCCATAGCGGAAACTTTGTCGCCGGAGCTTGGCTTCATAATGCGGACTCCTTGCGTAGCGCGACCTAGAACTGAAACGCTCTTGAGAGGAATTCTAATAATCTGTCCCTGAGCGGAAGTAATGAGCATATCAACCTCAATATCATCAACATTAACCATTTTAGCAGCGACTAATTTTCCGGTTTTAGATGTAACACTGGAAGTCTTTATCCCGCTTCCTCCGCGTTTTTGAATTTTGTAAAACTTAAGATCAGTTCTCTTGCCAAAACCATTTTCAGAAATGATGAGAATCTGGTTTCCTTTTTGATTTTTGAAAACTGAATCCATCCCAACGACCTTGTCGTCTTTCTTGAGCTTGATGCCTCTAACTCCAGCTGCATTTCTTCCCATGGCGCGAACGTCTGATTCCTTAAAATGAATAGCTTGGCCTTGAGCGGTGGTTACGATAATTTCGTCAGTTCCGGTAGTGGGTTTCACCCAATTAAGCGTATCTCCCTCGTCTAGTTTTATGGCAATAAGTCCGGAACGCCGTACATTCTCAAAATCTTCAATTTTAACCTTCTTAACTGTTCCATTCTCAGTAGTCATAAAGAAAAATTTATAGCCATCTTCCTTATTGAAAGCGATCATTTCGGTTATTTTTTCCTCTTGGGAAAGCTGGAGAAAGTTGACGATAACTTGTCCTTTAGCGGTTCTTTGGGAAAATGGAATTTCATAAGCTTTAGTCTGAAAAACTTTTCCAGTATTAGTGAAGAACATCAAGTTGTCATGAGTCATCACGCTGGTAACTTGTTCAATCAAATCGCCTTCTTTGGTAGTAGCGCCAATTACTCCTTTTCCGCCTCTCTTTTGAACTTTATAAGTATTCGGATCCATTCTTTTGATATATCCGTCTTGAGTCATAGTAATAATAGCTTCTTCATTTGGAATCAGATCCTCCTGCTTGAATTCTCCAATCCCGCCTTTGATTACTCTAGTTTTTCTTTCGTCCCCATATTTTTCTCTGATTTCAATAACTTCTTTTTTCACTATTCCTAATATTTTTTTGGTGCTTTTCAGAAGGTCTTCGAGATCAGCAATAATATTTTTCTTTTCCTTAAGTTCATCTTCGATTTTCTTTCTTTCCAATCCCGCCAAGGTTTGGAGCTTCATTTCCAAAATAGCCGTTGATTGCTTGTCGGAAAGCTTGAATTTTTTCATCAAATTATCGTGAGCAATTTCCTTGGTGGCGGATTTTTTGATAGTTTCAATTATGGCGTCAATATGATCCAGCGCTTTTTTGAGTCCTTCAAGAATATGAGCTCGATCTTTGGCTTTTTGAAGATCAAACTTCGTTCTTCGGGTAATGACAATTTGTCGGTGTTTGATAAAATGTTCTAGAATTGCTTTTAAGTTGAGAATTTGTGGCTCAATGCCATTAACTAAGGCTAGCATATTAAGATTAAAATTTTTCTGAAGATCGGTATTAGAATACAAACTATTGAGAATTTTTTGCGGGTAAGCGTCTTTTTTTAGCTCAATTACAATTCTCACTCCGTCTTTATCGGATTCATCGCGAAGATCTTTAATCCCTTGAAGTTTTCCTTCCTTAACTAAATCGGCAATCTTAGTGATCATCGTTGCTTTGTTGGTAGCATAAGTTATCTCCGAAATGATAATTTGGAAACTTCCGCTTTTGGTTTCAACAATATCGGCTTTTCCTCGAGTAACAATTTTTCCTTTTCCCATCGAGTAAGCTTCTTTGATTTCTCGGGCGTTATAAATTATTCCTCCAGTTGGAAAATCCGGACCTTTCACAAAGTTCATCAAATCATCAATAGTGGCTTCTGGGTTATCAATAAGAAGGGTGATAGCATCAGCCAGTTCATTGAGATTGTGGGGAGGAATATTGGTGGCCATTCCGACGGCAATTCCCATCGTTCCATTAAGAAGAAGTTGGGGAAGTTTAGCGGGAAGAACGACCGGCTCTTGGTGAGTTCCGTCAAAAGTAGGGATGAAATCAACTGTTTCTTTTTCAATATCAAAAAGCATTTCTTCCGCGATGGGTCGGAGCTTCGCTTCGGTATAACGGTAGGCAGCAGGACTATCTCCATCCATTGATCCAAAATTTCCTTGTCCCCAAACCAATGGATATCGCATTGAAAAATCTTGGGCCAAGCGAACCATTGATTCATAGACCGCGCTGTCTCCGTGCGGATGATATTTTCCCAGCACTTCTCCAACGACGGTAGCGGATTTTCTAAATTTGGCGCTGGCGCGAAGTCCAGTACTCCACATTGAATAGAGAATTCTTCGGTGGACTGGTTTCAGGCCATCTCTGACGTCTGGAAGGGCGCGAGCAACGATGACGCTCATTGCATAATCCAGATATGACTGCTGAACTTCTTCGACTATTTGGCGAGGTTGGATATTTTCCGGTTTTTTCTCCCTTATCTCTTCTTTCATAATGATTGTTAATTATCTTTTTATTGTTTTGGGGGCAATGTTTTGTTTGATTTTTCGTTTGGCGGAACGGGAATATTTTGAGTTGGCTGGATCACTTCATTTGTTAGATTTTGTCCGCTTGTTGAATTTTGCAGTTCGCTTGGCTGTGCATCTCCGGCCATTTCATCGATTGAAGGAGCGGTGTCTTTAAGCGATTGCATTTCATCCAAATTTTGCTTGATGTCAGGCAAAGCGCTGGTGTCTGTCGTTGGAATTTTTTTTATTGATTCTCCCAGTGAAAAAATCCAAATTATTATAATAAAAAACATTGAAATTGAAACAAGGCTCCAAACATATTGAAGTCGAATGCGTTCCGGCTTTTGGCGTATTTCTTCAATTTTTTTGTTTATATCCATAAGCTTCATTCAACGCTCATAATAATCACTTCCATATTCTTATCTTCTAAATCCTTCTTTTTTATATTTATTTTAGAAGATTTTTCTTTTGGGCAATTTCCCATTTCATCGCAAAACTTTTTTTCAGTATCAATATCGATTGTCGATCCGTTCATTTTATAATGCATAGGAACTACAATTTTTGGTTCTATTTTTCTAACTAGCTCTGCAGCTTTTTCTCCGTCCAAAGTATATTTTCCTCCAATTGGAATAAAAAGAATATCAACAGCCATTTCTTCCATTTGATTTGAAGTCAGTTCTGTTCCCAAATCTCCCAAGTGGCAAACTTTAATGTCTTCGGAGTCTATTGTAAAAACGGTATTTTTTCCGCTTTCGGCTCCTTCTTTGGCGTCATGAAAAGTGTCAATTCCGACAGCGTTTATTCCTTTTATGGCATATTCTCCCGGAGTGTCAATAATAATCGGATTTCCTTTTAGGGCTTCAATATTATTGTGATCATGGTGCTGGTGAGAAACGAATACAATATCAGCTTGTCCTTGAGGAGGACGAAAACCAACCGATTTGTCAAAAGGATCGAAAAAAATAGCAATGTCCTCCGTGGCCCTTCCAGCCGGCTTGGTGGTTATTTTAAAGCAAGAATGGCCGTAATATTGGATATTCATAATTGATATAAGCTTAATTTACTAATCAAGTTTATCATAGAAAAAACCTCTTGTCGAGGACATTTTTTGATAATCTGCTATAATTATGTTACTAAAATTAAACCAAAAGAATGACTTATTTTAAAGTAAAAACAGCAGTTTTGTTAACAGGGGCTTTATTTTTGTCCGGTTGCTCATTTTCTGGTGTTAGCTTAAATAATAGCGCTAGCAAAGTACGAGAAAAAGCTTTAAATAAAACGCAAGAAATTGTAACAAAAGAAGTTTCCGTACTATTTGTCGGAGATTTAATGTTTGACAGATATATCAGAGAAATTGCAGTAAAAAGAGGAAGCGACTTTATTTTTGAGAAAATAAGCAGTTTTCTAAAAGAAAGTGATTTCATCGTGGCAAATCTTGAAGGTCCGATAACTGATAATAAATCAGTAAGCGTTGGAACAATTCCCGGAGAAAAAGGACATCTTTCTTTTACTTTTGACAAAAGTTTAGCGGAAACCTTGTACAAGCAAAACATTAAGCTGGTGAATCTCGGCAATAATCATATTCTAAATTTTGGAAACAGCGGGCTTTTGCAAACAGAAAATTATTTAAAAGAAAGCAATATTGATTATTTTGGCGATCCGGAAAATAATGAAAAAAATTATATCATCAAAGAAATTAATGGAATAAAAATCGGATTTGTCAGCTACAATCAATTTGGCAAAAGCGCAGAAGGAACGGTTGATGATATAAAAAATATACGCGGCAAAGTTGATATTATTGCGATTTATGGGCATTGGGGGAAGGAGTATGAAAAAAATCCCAGCGACAACATTAAAAATTTAGCGCATAGCTTTATTGATGCCGGAGCGGATTTAATTATCGGATCCCATCCGCATGTTATTCAAAGCGCAGAAGATTATAAAGGAAAGAAAATTTATTATTCTTTGGGAAATTTTATTTTTGACCAATATTTCAGTACCGAAACGCAAAAAGGATTGGCGGTTAGAGTAAAAATAAATCCTGATAATAAGAATCTTGAATTTCAAGAAACAGCTTTGTTTATGGACAAAAACGGACAGACGAAGTGCTATTGACACGATTTATTAGGAAGAGTAAGATAGAAAAAATGCCTGAAATCAAATGAACAGAAATAATCATATCAAAAAGTTGGAAATTTTTAATAAAGCGAAGTAATAGTCGTCCCAATGGGGCGATTTTTTTTGGCTCTTTGACAACAAAAGAATTAAAAAGAGGTGAGGACATGGATAACGAAGAATTCTGCTCCTTTAAAAAAGATGGATGTCTGGTGCCTTCGCATTCCGATTGGACTTGTTTTAAAAGCGATGAGAAATTTTGCGGGATAGCTGTCTTGATTAAAGAAAGACAAAAAGAAAAAGCTAAATCAGATAACGAATAAAAGGAGGTGTTTATGTCAGCAAAATGGCCGGAATTTTTAGCGAGATGTAAGTGCGGGGAAATTTTGGTTAACGAGGGAGGGTTTTCTTCTTGGATAAAATCAGAATCCGTGCTCAAAGCAGTATCTTCAAAAGATATGCCAAGTGGTTTGTGTCCTGGATGCGGCGGGGATCCAAATATCCCAGTAGGCGCTTTCCTTCATCCACGTTTTTACCAAGAGGTGGATTGGGAAAGATAACATCAACAACAAAAGAGCCGGAATAGCATTGACTTTCCGGCTCTCATCATTTTATAAAATATTTTTTTTAATTTCTTTTTCAATCTCTTTATAATTTTTTAACCAAACAATCCTTTTGTCTTTTTTGAACCAAGTCATTTGACGCTTGGCATAATCTTTTTCCGCTTGATAAACTTTTTCAAAAAGTTCTTTCTTGTCTATTTTTCCTTGTAAAAATAAAGGAATCCAGAAATATCCCAGTCCGAAAGATTGAATTTTTTTCCAGCTCAAGCCTGATTTTCGGAGTTTTTTAACCTCCTCAATCATTCCTTGTTTAAAACGTTTTTCCAGACGTTTTTTAATATTTTGATGAAGTTTTTCCTTAGGGATATCAATGCCGATTTGGATAAAATCGTATTTGATATTTCCCTCACCCCACCCTCTCCCGGAGGGAGAGGGGGTTGGGGGGAGAGGAGGAACTTTTCCAATCGCTTTGCAAATTTCAATCGCTCGGATTAGGCGCACTTTGTTTTTAGCGTCGATATTATTTACTCTTTCCGGATCCAATTTCTGAAGCATTTTGAATAATTTTTCCGTGTTTTCTTTCTCAAGCCTCTTTCTTAATTCTAAATTCGGTTTCACTTCCGGGAAATCAACATCATCGACAATCGCTTTAATCCAAAATCCGGTTCCTCCGCAAATTATGGGAATTTTATTTTTTTTATGTAAGTAATTAATTACGCAATTAGCTTCCTTCTTGAATTTGAAAACATTATATTCAGTTTTTGGGTCAATAATATCAATTAGCCAATGTTTTGCTAATTTCTGCTGAGCTTTTGAAATCTTGCCTGTTCCCACATCCATTCCGCGATAAATTTGCCGGCTATCGGCGGAAATTATTTCACCGTCATATTTTCGGGCAAGCCTAATCGCTACCTCCGATTTTCCGGAACTAGTTGGACCAAGTATTACAATTATTTTATTTCTGCCTCTAGGTTCCATATGTTTGCTTTAATTATTTTCACTTTCACAATTTTTCCAACCAAACTTTTTCTTTTAGAAATTATTTTAACATTTTTCATCGTTCGGGTTCGTCCGAAATAGACATATTCTGAAGTCGGACTTCCGTATCGAAGTCCGACTTCGATACGATCTACCAAAACTTCAAGTGTTTTATCTAGATATTTTTGGTTATTTTTAAAAGATGTTTTTTTGAGAATTTCATTGAGATAGTTTTCTCTTCGGGATTTTTCTTGTTTGGACACATTATCTTTCATTTTCCAGGCGGCTGTTTCCGGTCTTGGCGAAAATTGACCGAAATATACCATATCATATTTCACTTTTTTCATCACTTCAGCCGATTTTTCAAGTTGTTTTTTCGTTTCACTAGGAAAGCCGACGATTATGTCGGAAGTGATTGAATATAAAGCTCCAGGCTTATAAAGCTTAAAAGATTTTTTTAGCTTATTTATTAATTGCAAATACTGTTTGGCTGTATATTTTCGGTTCATTTTTTGAAGAATCTTGTCGTCTCCGGCTTGGATGGGAAGATGAATGTATTCGCAGACTTTCTTTAATTTCGTGGCAGTTTTAATTAGTTCATCAGAAAAGTCTTTGGGATGATTACTGACGAAACTGATCCAAAAATTTCCTGGAATAGCGTTAATCTTTTTTAATAATTCTGAAAAATTAGCGCCCTCACCCCACCCTCTCCCAGAGGGAGAGGGGGTTGGGGGGAGAGGGGAAACATAAGAGTTCACATTTTGGCCCAGTAATATTATTTCTTTATAGCCTTTTTTAATTAATCCTTTAATTTCTCTTATAACTTCTTCTGCCGGTCTTGAAACTTCTCTTCCTCTGGCATAGGGAACCACGCAATAGGAACAGAAATTGTTGCAGCCGGTCATTATCGGCACAAAAGCTTCATGAGTATTTATATGTTTGGGGTGGATGGAGAGATAAGCGATATTTTCTTGGCTTGGCGTATTATTTTGTGCCGAAATTTTCAATTTACAATTTTCAATTTTCAAAAAATTTTCAATTTACAATTTTCAATTTTCAAAAAATTTTCAATTATCCAATTTTCAAATTTATTAAAATTATTAATTTCAAAAAATATATCAACTTTATCCTTTAATCTTCTCTGAACATCTTTGCGATGAGCAAGACATCCGGTCAAAACAACCTTAATTCTTGATTCATGATTCTTAATTCTAAGATTATGCACTTGTCCATAAACCCGGTCTTCGGCCATTTGGCGCACTCCGCAAGTGTTGAAAACAACCAAATTGGCTTCATTGATACTTTTTGCCGGCTTAAACTTTTGCGATTCCAAAAAGCTCGCAATTCTTTCCGAATCACTGATATTCATTTGACAGCCGAAGGTTTTGATGTAATATTTCATTACTGTTCTTTGATATAAGATCATAGTAAATCATAACGGAAACAAGCCCTGAAATCAAGGGTTAATCATTTCAGCCGAAAAGGCGAAAGGGGGACGATATGATGCTATATAATTTTTTCTTTGGAGGGTGGCTCTTGGGGGTAGCTTCAAAAGGAATAGTGTTGCTTGCAATGGGTATGATAATTTTTGTTATAGCTGTTGTGAAGAGTAACAAGAATAAGTTCAGACAATTGCAAATCGGCATTGTTGCGATGATTGCTATTATGGCTTATTCTATCTTATCTTCCATTGCTATTTTTTTTCATTACCCGTTGTCTACTGTAGACGTTTTCGTTGGAATAGCACTGGGAGCCATGGCTTTGTTTTTGCTGTGGATGGTCTTTTTTGTTTCCAGAATAAAGAATGAGGTGAAGGCTTCTTAAAGAAATAAAAGAAAAAAACTAGCCGAAAATGCGAAGGAGGATCGTGATGGCAAAAAAAATTACTCCAAAAGAAGGGGAATATTGGCAACGGAAGAGGTTCTTTCCTGAAGGAGGTCTGGCTGACATTGATACCGGGATCGTTTATGTAGATCCTGATAGCAAAAAATTGATGTATGGATCATTTCATTGGCCTCCCAAGGAAGTGTCAATCGATATGGTTCATGGAAAAAACAATTGGAACAGGATAGTTCCTTCGGTCTTCAAAGATAAGAACGGTTAATCAAATTTCAGCCGAAAAGGCGAAGGAGGTGATCAAAATGAATTATTCGACAGTGCCGATTTCTGAAGATGCTTTGCGGGAAGCATTTGGCCATTCTTGTAATGTGGATGGAGCGGATGTCCTGATATTTTTCAAGATGCGAGACGGGCAAAGAAAAGAAGGTATATTGCGCGATATAACTTCTAAAGGTTTTTCTTTTCTGTTGCTCAAAAAGAAAGATGAGCACGTTCAACGTGAGGCTGTCAGCTACGAGGATGTTCTCCAATGGGCGGTTTTGACTAAAGTGGAAATAGCCAGGGAATATCAAAAGCTTGCGAATGCTTTTGAGTTCCTTGGAGGAGAGATGATTGAGTAAGAAGAAGCGGACGGTTCCGAATGGAATCGCCCGCTTTAATTTTTTGTCATTCCTGGCTTGACCAGGAATCTACGGAATCGATTAACGCAAGATTATACAATATAGAATAAAGCTGGAAATATTCGCAAGTGTAGATTCCTGCTTTCGCAGGAATGACAAAGTTGATCATTTCTTCTCCCCTATTTCTTTCCTAATACTTTCAATAAATTCTGGAGATTTCAAGACGGTTTGCTCTTTGCTGTCTCTGGAACGCACTGCGACGGATTCAGATTTTTCTTCTTTTTCTCCGACTACCAAAATGTATGGGATTTTTTGTTTTTCGGCGTTTCTGATTCTTTTTCCCAGCGATTCGTCGGAGTCGTCAATTTCCGCGCGGATATTATTTTGTTTTAATTCTTCCAGAATTTTGTTTCCATAATCATTAAATTTTTCCGAAACCGGAATAATTTCCACTTGAATCGGAGAAAGCCAAAGCGGGAAAGCGCCGGCAAAGTGTTCAATGAGGAGCGCCAAGAATCTTTCATAAGATCCTAGAATAGCCCGATGAACCATTACCGGATTAACTTTGTTTCCTTTTTCATCAGTATAAACCATATTAAACCTTTTCGGAGTGGCGAAATCAATCTGAACTGTCGGGATTTGAATTTCTTTCCCTAGCGCGTCTTTAAACATAAAATCCAATTTTGGTCCATAAAGAGCGGCTTCTCCCTCGCATCTTTTTGCGTTGAGATTCATTTCATCCGAAACTTCTTGTAATATTTTTTCACATTCATCCCAGTCGCTTGTTTCTCCAATATATTTTTCCGGATGAGCGTAATCTCTTACGGAAAGTGAAATCCAATTATTTTTCCACATTCCCAAAGAAGAATAGAAATCTCGTATTATGTTAACCATATTTTTTATTTCATCTTTGACCTGGTCAACTTTGCAAAAAGTATGTCCATCTTCAACCGTAATGGCGATAACGCGGCTAAGTCCGCTAATTTCTCCCGGTTTTTCAGCGCGGTATTGCTTCTCTGATTCCATATAGCGGATAGGCAAATCGCGATAAGAGCGGGGTTTTGAAGCGAAAATTTGAATCTGATGAGGGCACTGAACCGGTCTCATAACATAATTTTGCTTATGCCTGGAAGTGACGTGAAATAGTTCTTCGGAAAATTTTTGAGCGTGTCCGGAAATTTCGTATAAATCTATTTTAGTTAAACAAGGCGTCTTTACCTTTTGAAATCCATAGCCGCGGCAGATTTTTTCCACTTCTCTTTGTAATTCATCGATAATAATTGTTCCTTTGGGAGTAAAAAGAGGAAGTCCCGGTCCGACCAGATCTGAAAAGCAAAAGAGATCTAATTCTTTTCCTAGTTTTCGATGGTCTCTTTTTTCCGCTTCTTCCATCTGCTTCAAATATTCTTTCAGTTCATTTTTGTTTTCAAAAGCCAAGCCATAGATTCTCTGAAGCTGTTTATTTTTTTCATCGCTTTTCCAATACACTCCGGAGATTCTGGAAAGCTGGAAAGACTGGGGATCTATTTTTCCGGTGGAATCAAGATGCGGTCCTTTGCATAAATCGACAAACCCATTGATTTTATACAGGCAAACTTTTTTCTCCCCAGCTTCTCTCAAATCATTAATCAATTCGACTTTATAAGGTTGCTGGGCTTTCGCGAAATCATCCTCCGCTTTTTTAATTTCTGCACTTGCTTCTTCTATTTTGTAATCAGCCTTTATTATCTCTCTCATTTTTTCTTCCAAAATCGGCAAATCTTCGGGAATGAGAGTTCTCGGCAAATCAAAATCGTAGAAGAATCCGTTTTCGGTGGCTGGTCCGGTTCCGAATTTCGCTTCCGGAAACATTTCTAGGACGGCAGTAGCCAGAACATGAGCTAATGAGTGGCGAATGGTCTCGAGGTTGTTTTTTGTTGACATAAATTTTGATTAAGGTTTATATGATTAATTTATATTTCTATTTTAGCACTTTTACTGATATAATTCTTTCACAATATTATAAGGAGGTGTTTCGATGAAAGAAAAAGAGGTTATGGAGACAAAGTGGTTCTTTTGCAATCTTTGCGATAGGCTGTTGCCCGTAGCAAGGGAAACAAAGAAGCTGTATCATCGTCAGAGTGAAGAAAGTACAGCCTATGACGAGAAATGCAACGGAAGCGACCAACCGGCTAATGAATTCGGAAAGGAGGCGAATTCAGAGGTGTATGAGTATGAAGTTGCGGATAAGTAAAAAGGCCCGTCCAAAAATATAGAAAATAACTATACTTTGGGACGAGGCCTCTTTTTATTCCTCGCGGTTCCACCCAAATTTTCGCCTCTTCGGCGAACGCTTTTTGCACCTATGACGCCAGTAGCTTGCGGAAGCTTTACCACGTTAGCCGATTTCGGTTCTTACGTGGTCGATGGGCGGTTAATCCATCTACTGTTTCACTTATTATAATATCGAAAATATCGATTTTGGTCAATTTTGTAATGGCTTGTTTTTAAAAATAGGAGTGATAGGATTAAAAGAGGAAAAACGGTTAAATATCCAACAGAAAAATAGAGGCTTCTATGGAGGCCTCTAAAAAATATATGGAACCAGAAATGAAAATTGAAGATTTGGGATGGGATGAATTTTTTGAATCCAATCGAACAAAACTCGGATTGGATGATTTCGAGGTGGCGCGGGTAGTCGCCCAGCATAGAGGATCATATAAAGTCAGGAACGCGAAAGGAGAATTTCTGGCAACGATAACGGGGAAGCAAAAGTTTGAAGCGACGGGAAGAGAGGATTTTCCGGCGGTCGGCGACTGGGTGGCGATCACAGAAGCAGACAAAGAGCGCGCCGTCATCCATAAAATGCTGCCAAGGAGAACGGTGATGAAAAGAAAATCCAGCGGAAAGAATGAAACCCAGATCATCGCGGCGAATATCGACGTGGCTTTTGTGATTGAGTCGGTCGACCGGGATTACAACCTGAACCGTATTGAAAGATATTTTGCCATTGCGAGAGACGGAGGTATCAAGTCCGCAGTCATTCTTAATAAAATAGATCTAATTTCCCAAGAAGAATTGGATGTGAAAATAGCTGAAATAAAAAACCGGCTAAAGGATGCTGATGTCATCGCGACCAGTACCTTGACCCAAGAAGGTTTGGCGGAGCTCAAAAAATATATCGCCAAAGGCAAAACTTATTGTTTTCTGGGTTCATCCGGCGTCGGCAAATCGTCGCTCATCAATAAGCTTTTGGGAGAAGAAATTATCAAAACCGAAGAGATCGGAACGCTTTCAGGCCGAGGCAAGCATGCTACTACCGGAAGGGAAATGTATTTTTTGGAAAATGGAGGAATTGTGATTGATAATCCCGGAGTGCGGGAAGTGGGAATGGCGGACACAAGCGCCGGCATCGAAAACTTATTTGATGAAATAACAGCTCTTGCCGAAAAGTGCAAATATGCTGATTGCACGCACACCCACGAACCCGGCTGCGCGGTACTGGAAGCTGTCGAGTCAGGCCAATTGGACAAAGGCCGGTATTCAAATTACATCAACCTCAAAAACGAATCCGAGCATTATGAAATGACCAGGCTTGAGAAAAAAGAAAAATCCCGAAGTTTCGGAAAGTTTGTGAATAATGCGAAAAAGAGACTCAAGGAAGTGGGGCATAAGGATTGGTAAAAAAGCATTAAAAATGATGCTTTTGTGCTTGACAACAGGACTCATTTGGTGTATCATTATTTCAAAACAAACAGAAACACAAAGAACTGAAAATTTATGATTTGTCCGACAAACTGAAAAGGACCAAATCCAAAAACTAAATAATTAAATTTTGTTTTTTCAAGAGGAAATTGGAAAGTATGCCGCGACTCGCGTGTATTTTTCAATTTCCTTTTTTGTTATTAAAGCAAACAATGATATTAATTATTAAGTTTTAAAAATATTATGCGCCTAGGAGAAATAAAGCAAAAGATTGATAGGGTTATTTCAGATGACAAAAAATTAACGATTAAAAATGAAGACTTGTATGGAGGTCAAGCACAAAAAGTCTTAAATTATAGAGAAATTATAGACGCCCTCGAGGCAGTTTCTATGATGGATTGGAATGATATTCAGAAGAATGAAATATCAGAGCAATTATTTGATAAATATCCAAAGGATAGTCTATCCTTGGTTCTCCCCGCAGAGGATTTTAATAAATTAAATTCTTTCGTGAGTCGTGTTAACGAAAAAATGCCAATTTTTTATTCTTTGCTGTCGACAATAATTGTATCCCAAAAAGAGCAGGTCATTAATATTAAATTGCCAAAAAAAATAGAAACACTCGAGGATTTATCCGATTTTAATAATCAAATTTCAAGTTTATTCAAAAAATTCCAAATAGACGGACAGTTTGAATTTAAAAAATTTGATAGAGGTACCAATTGGTATGAAATGTATATAGTCGGAATGTATACATATCCATATTTTATTGCCTGTCTAAAAATAGCCCAAGAATATTTTAAAACTAAAGCAGAATATTTCAAATCAATGGAAGCAAAAATAAGCTATGAAACTGCCAAATTATCCCTGGAAAAAGGTAAAACATTGGAATTCGATGATTTTGAAAATAGATGGCTGAAAGAGTTTATAAAGAAAGAAATTAAAACATTAGTTGAAGAGAAGATAAAGGAAACAAACGGAGAATCAAATGAGTCTCTTCAAACTAAGCTAGTAATAGC
The DNA here is from genome assembly GCA_041657845.1 of Parcubacteria group bacterium. Taxonomy (NCBI): domain Bacteria; species Parcubacteria group bacterium. The sequence continues at coordinate 14,939 of JBBABD010000008.1, read as the reverse complement.
TACGACGGAATTAATTAAGGAATTAGGAGAGGGAACTGAATTTCATCTTTCATTAAATCCTCCACAATATACAACTGAACAAGCTGGGCAATTAGATATAAATTATAAAAAAATACAATTAAGCCAAAAAATAGAAGATACGAAAAAAAGACGAATTGAATCTCCTAAGAAAGAAAAGTGATAACAAGAGTCGGCAAGTTGGTCGATGCCGATGGAGTTTAAATAAATTAACAAAAAATAAATGCCAAAAGAAAAATCAAGCAGAGAAATGGCGCAATTGGCTGCAAAGCTGATGAAGTCAAAAAACTCTAATGTCAGAAGGCTTGCCGCAAGCGTTTTGACACAGCATGAGCATGAGAAAAAAACAAAAAAATAATTCAATATTTCGTTCGTGCATGCGAAATGACTTATGATGTCGTTGGATATAGAATTTCGATAGCTGAATGATATTACCCACGGAGCATAAGAAAAAGTATTTCAATTGCGACCGAAGAAATTATTTTTTAAGAGCCAGCCCTAAAAGGCTGGCTTTTTTATGAAAATTGACATGCTATGGTTATTGGGAGCAGAAGTGGTAAAATAAAATAGAAGCCTCTATAGAGGCCTCTAAATAAAAATTAGCTCAGTATTAAATGTTAGAATTTACGAATTACAAATTTATTATTGCTATCATTGCAACAGTGCTTACTTTTTTGGGTTTCATCCCATACTTTAGGGATATCTTTAATAGGAAAACAAAACCTCATCTGTATACTTGGTTGATTTGGCTAATCACTCAGGGATATACGGAGGAGGTAAATTCGGAAGCTTCAGTTTGATCGTCGGAATGGTTCTTCTATTCACTATTTTCTTGCTTTCATTCAAGTTTGGGACAAAGGACATCACCAGAAGCGATAAAATAGTCCTGGCATTGGCACTCATTGCCATTGTGATTTGGTGGCAGCTCGATAATCCGATCCTTGCTTTGCTGATGGTTTCGGCAATCGATGGATCAGGATATATCCCCACCCTTCGAAAATCCTTTAAAGATCCTTGGAGCGAAACCATTTCTTTTTGGGCAATCATGTCGGTTGTCGATATATTATCCCTTTTGGCAATCGCCGAATACAACGTGCTAACGGTTACCTATCTCGCAATGAGTCTTGTACTAAATATGGCAGTCGTTCTTGTTTGTGTTTCCAGGAGGCAGGTTATTAAAAAGGCGGAATAATTAAATAGAAGCTTCCATAGAGGCCTCTATAGGTTGTGAATTGTGAAGCAAAAATTATGAATTTAAATCAAAAATATGAACGGGCAAAAAAGTGTCCATAAATAATGGAGTTAAGTCGCAAAAAACGGTTTTTTTTGTTATTATTGAAGTAACATGAAGTTACCAAACAATCCAGCTTTATACTTAGCCCAAAAGATGTGGAAATATTCCAAGGGCAATCGCAAAAGCGTAGTCTTATACGCCATTTTTTTTGTGATAGGCAATTCAATAGCTCTCCTTGTTCCCCTGGCTATAGGAAAGGTATTCAACATAATCCAAGAGCAGGGAGTAAATGCCGGAAATCTGGATTATATTTTTTTACTTTTGGGAAGCACTGTTATTATCAGTCTGGCATTTTGGGCATTCCATGGACCAGCCCGATGCATTGAAATTAGAAATGCTTTCATCGCCAGAGCGAATTACAAGAATCATCTCTTGGAGGGAGTGATGGATTTTCCGATGGATTGGCATTCAAACCATCATTCTGGTGATACTATAGATAAAATAGAGAAAGGGACTAGATCGCTTTTTGATTTTTCTTCGGCTACTTTCATGACGATAGAGGCTATCGTAAGACTGGTAGTTTCCATCACTATCCTGGCTTATTTCAATATCTATTCTCTTCCTGTCGTATTTGTTATGATTTTTACGGCTGCTATTATAATAATGAGATTTGATAAAGTTTTAGTCAGGCAGTATAAAATCCTTTTCGGATTTGAAAACAAGATAACGGAAAAAATATTTGATGTTATCAGTAATATTACAACAGTTATTCTTCTTCGAGCAGAAAAAATGGTAACTAAGGCTATCAGCAAAAAAATCGAAGAGCCATTCTCATTGTTCAATAAAAACCAAAAAATCAACGAAACGAAATGGTTCTTGGTTTCTTGTTGCTCGGTTTCCATGACTGCCTTGGTATTGATGTCATATATATACCAAGGCGTTGCGAGCGGAAGCGTCGTGTTGGTAGGTACACTTTTTATCCTCTATGGCTATGTTGATAAAATCAGTGATATATTTTTCCGATTCGCTGAGCTGTATGGAGAAATGCTGCAACGGAAATCGGCTGTGATGAATGCGGAAGAGATTGCCAATGATTTTTTTAAGGACGAAGAAATTAAGGAATCAATCTTGGGAAAAGATTGGAAAGAATTAAAAATAGAGGCGCTTGGCTTCTCATATCATAGCGAAGATGAGGGCGAGCTTCATCTGGATGGTATTTCGATGTCCATCAGGAACGGAGAAAGAATTGCTCTTATTGGAGAAAGCGGAAGCGGAAAAACCACGCTTCTCAAAATCATTCGGGAATTGTACGTTCCGAAAGCAGCCAGAGTCTTTGTTGATGGACGGATATTGAAAGAAGGGTTTAAAGCGATCAGCGATAGCATCTCTCTCATCCCTCAGGACCCAGAAATATTTTCAACTACCATTGAAGAAAACATTACGATCGGAGTAAATCATTCGAAAGGAGAGATCAAAAAATTTACCGATATGGCTTGCTTTTCCAGTGTTGTCGAAAAGCTTCCCAATGGTTTGGATTCATTTATTTTTGAAAAAGGAGTCAATCTGAGCGGAGGAGAAAAACAAAGATTGGCGCTGGCGAGAGGACTGATGGCCAGCAAAGACAAATCGATAATAATGCTAGATGAGCCGACCAGCTCAATGGATATGAAGAATGAACTTAATATTTTCCAGAATATTTTCCAGGAATTTCCGGAGAAGACCATCATTGCTTCCGTCCACCGCCTGCATCTCTTGTCATTGTTCGATAAAGTTTATTTCTTCCAGAAAGGAAAAATAATCGCTTCCGGAACGCTCGAATCTCTGATTGTCGATTCGGAAGAATTTAGAAAACAGTGGGAGAAAAGCCGGGGAGCGAAAAGAAATAATAAAATAGAAGCTTCTATAGAGGCCTCTAAAAAATTATGAAAGAATTAACTCAATTTGATAAACAATGTTTTGCTACGGCCATCAAAGTCGCTGGCGAAACTTATGCGGAGGGAAATTATCCGGTTGGTGCTGTCTTGTCTATTGGAGATGAGATAATTGATGTGGCTGGAAACGAAATAAATAAACAAAAATCATTCGTTAGCCATGCGGAAAATAATTTGATAATTAAAAACGGAAAGCTTATTCATGATGCCTTCGAACAAGGGAAAACCGTGTCGCTTTATAGCACGCTTGAACCATGTATACAGTGCCTCGGTGCATCCGTTACCAGTCACATCAGTCGCATTCTGTTTATCGAAAAAGATCCAAATGGCGGCGCTTGTGATTTAAAGCACGACAACATAGGATTATTTTATAAAGAATTTTGGCCGGAAATAAGACATTGTCATTTTACCGATGAAGTGAAACAAATAATGATAAAATATTTTCACGGAGAGATTAAAAAAGGAAACATACAATGGCCGCAAAAAATGCTTCAGCTGTTGAAGTGGTAAAATAGAGGCTTCTATAGGGACCTCTAAATTAGCTTTTAGCATTTAGCTTATAGCTTTTAGATAATAATTTATAAAGTTTAAATATGAATAACGAGATAGCAAGTGCATTAATTCTAGGATTGATTGGCGGAGTAATCCCAGGACCAGTTTTAACTGCTACTTTTACTGAAATCCTACAATCTGGTTTTTTCAAAAGCCTGAGGATTATCTTTTGGGCGATGTTCACAGAAACTGTTGTGGCATTGTTAAGTTTGCTAATTCTTTCATCGTTGGGTTTTTCAGATGCTGTTTTCAGTGGCATATCATTTATTGGAGCGGGCATTCTTATCTGGATTGCTATTTCAATATGGAAAGTGAAAAGAATTGACAGCGATGAAAAAGTTCATTTCAGTTTGGGTAAAATATCAGCTATGATTATGGCTAATGGCGTATTATGGACTTTTTGGATAACGGTTTGTGTGCCAAGAGCAATATCGCTAAGCGAGAAGATTCATTTCGGTCAATACATATTTTTGATGCTTGTTGAAATTGGATGGCTAGTTTCTACTGTTGCAGTTGCAATTATATTTTCTCGTTTCAGAAAGATGCTTTCAAATCCTAGGGTAGTGCCGATTATATTTAAAATATTTGCGTTAACCTTTTTGTACTTTGCCATTGATATGGCATATAAAAGCATAAAATTTATGTTAAAATAAAATAGAGGCTTCTATAGAGGCCTCTAAAAAATATGAAAAATCCTATAAAAAATAATTTAGTCATAGAAATGCATGTTCCCGATTTGGATATTGTGAAGGATTTCTATTCCAAGCTCGGTTTTGCAGTCAGTATGGATGACAAGCCCAACGAAAAAGAGCTGGGGTATTTGACGATGATTCGCGAGGATAAATTAGGAAGCACCATGCTTAACTTTTATGGCGGAGACGAGAGAGTCTATGGCCAGTCATTTTTCAAACAATTTCCCAAAGAAACAAAAAGAGGATATGCGACTGAAATAACCATCACAACTGGCGATATTGATGAACTATATGGAAGGGCGTCGAAATATCTTAAGGAATACATCGTGCGCGAATTAAAAGAACTTGAGGATCATGGTCATATCTGGAAAGATTTCCGGATGGCTGATCCATTTGGTTTTTATCTAAGATTTACAGAGCTTATTGATTGGGGACAAGAATAGAAGATACTATAGAGACCTCTAAAATTAATAATTTAAACTTGGGATAAATGAAAATTTATATAGTCAGACACGGAGAGACTAATTCCAATAAAGCCAAAAAGGCTCAAGGGCAAAGGATAAATGAACCCTTAAATTCAGAAGGTATCAGGCAAGCCGAAGAATTGTTGCGTGGCATAGACAAGGATTTTGATATTATTTTTTACTTCGCCATTAAAGCGCGCCTCGCAAACAGCTGAAATTTTAGCGAAAGAAATGAATACGCCTGTAATAGCAAGGGAAGAAATCATAGAACGTGATTATGGCGATCTCTCAGGAAAAACCTGGGAGGAAATGTTTAAATTTGGAGGAGGAAAAATTGATTTCAAAAAAAAGGATTTTGAGCTCGAATATGATTATCGGCCATATGGCGGAGAATGCGCCGAGGATGTCAAAATGAGATTTTTAAGATTTATTAAAGAATTGAAAAAGGATTATTCTGATAAAAAAGTTTTGATTGTTGCGCATGGAGGTATACTAAAAATGGCTCACTTTCTGTTTTTGGAGGAAAAAGTAAAGCATACTCCCAAAAACGCTTCAATTTATGAATTTGACGCTTAGATAAAAATAGAAGCTCCTATAGAGGCCTCTAAATTAGCTTTTAGTATTTAGCTTATAGTTTTTAGATTATATATAAATGTTAATTTAAAAAAAATATGAAAAACGAAAAAAATGTGCATAAATTGAAGAAAAACGGGGCGTATAGCTATTCTGTAACTATCCCCAAAGAGGTCATTGAAAAATACGGCTGGAAGGAAAAACAAAAACTTTCCATTGTCGACAAGGGTCATGGTAAAATAGAAATTAGCGATTGGAGGAAATAAACAATTAAATTTAAAAATATGGAAAAAGAAACGTCAATCTGTCAAAGCTGTTCGATGCCGATGACCAAAGATGAAGATTTTGGAACCGATGAAGATGGAAGCAAAAATTGGAGATATTGCAGTATTGTTTTCAGGACGGAGATTTTACTGATTCAATAACCAGCAAGGAGGAAATGATTCAAAAATTAGTAAATATGGCCGGAAAGATGGGGAAGTCGAGAGAAGAAGCTGAAAAAATGGCCAATGAAATCATTCCCAAGCTCAAACGCTGGGAATAAGTAAGAAATAATAAAAAATTTATGCATGAAAATTTTGGAAATCCTCCCGTTCCTCAAGAGAAAAACAACGAACAGGAGCGAGCAGAGCAAAAGAGAAAAAGGATCGCTTTAGCGAAAGAGCTTAGCGAAATTCATGAAAGGATTCCTTTTTCGGGAATTGATCCAGAGCACTACGCAAAGCTAAAAGCCGAAGAGGAAGAATATCCGGGCTACGCTACGCCAATAGATGAATTGGTGGAGAGATTTAGGAATGAAGGGATGAAAGTGGCTTTTGGAAGAGACCCCAAAAGCGGAAATATCTTTATTTTGCCTTCTGGAAGCGAAGACATTGAAAATGACAGTATTCTTCCCCAGCATTTGAATTTAGATGGGATTATGGATGGAAGACTTAAAGAGCTGGTTTTGTTAAGTAAGGACTATATTAAAAAGCAACAAAAATAAAGACTCCCATAGAGGCCTCTAAAATATTTTTAATAAGTTTCAATTCTTCCTTCGGGAACAATTTTCTTTGTTGCGGACGAAAGGTCGGCTGCAAATTAATTTTAAAAGAAAAACTCGTCCAAGATTCTGGGCGAGTTTTGGTGCGGTGGCTCGTTCGCTCACGTGCTCACGTGACCATAAAATAGCAAGAATCATATGTCCCCATGCAATAATCGTCTTTTTCCTTGGCTACTTCTACTGTGAGTTCAGATGCCATAAAGCTCGGTATCTCGCAATCGGCCGGCCGGCGCTTGTCATCCTCTAGACATTTTTTCAACCTGATGATGAGATTGCTCAATATCTCGTCATCTTTTGGCAGATCTGATGCTTCAAGGTTTCGCAAGCGCATCCCTATGGTATTGGTCAGCATGACTTTCCCTCCTTTTTTAGAATAGAAATCTAAAAAAACTATTGCACGATTCAACGAAAAAGTAAAGAGTGAAGGTTCAGATAAACCTTATCTCGCTGCTACCTGAAACTTCTTTTATTCTTTTCAATATTTCAGGATCATACTTTATTGAATACGGAGTTTCCAGTTTTGAGTCTTTTATTTTTAGATACACTTTGGCGCTACCTGATTCGCACTGGTCAAAAATTTCGGAAAGTTTTTTGAAAGTTTCTTTGGTGGCATTGTCCGGAAGAGTGATAATTATTTTTGATTTTCCATTTGCTTCGGAAGCTCCGTTTTTTTGGCGCGTGGCCTCGATTCTTTTGAAATTTTCCAGTTCCTGCGGATTAATTTCTTTGGCGCTGTCGACCAGCAGTTTGAAATTTCCGTCTTTGTCGGAAAGAGTTCCGCTGGCCACGACCACTTTGTCTTCCTGCCAGGTTGATTCCGAAGTTTCCAAAATTTTCGGGAAGATCAAAAGCTCAATTCTTCCCCGCAGGTCTTCGATGGTGGCAAAGACCATCGTCTTTTGGCTTTTGAGAAAAATTTTCTGAACCTTGGTGATGACTCCTCCCAAACTTATTTTTGTCCCCACCATTCCTTTTTCAATACTGCTTATCGGGACAGCCATCTTATCGAAATAGTTTTGATAATCTTCAGCCGGATGTCCGCTGACATATAATCCCAAAAGTTCTTTTTCCCAAGAGAGCATTTCTTTTTTGGTTGCGCTCTGAGAGTCAACCATTTGCACCGACCCCGGAGCAAGAGTTTCGATTCCAAACAAACTTACCTGATTGGAATTCTTGTTTTTTTGGATGCTCTTGGAATAGTTCAAAATATTTTCGAGGCTGGCTAGATGTTGGTTTCTTTCTCCAAGTTCTTCCAGAGCGCCGACTTTAATGAGAGCTTCCAGAGATTTTTTGTTGAGATCCTTGGTGGTCACTCTTTCCAGAAGGTCAGCAATGGTTTTGTATTTTCCTCCAATTTTTCTTTCGGAGACAATTTCACGAGCCACAGTCGATCCGACATTCTTGATGGCATTCAGTCCAAAACGAATAAGTCCGTTTCCTTTTTCATCTTTTACTACCGCAAAGTCTTCAAAACTTTCGTTAATATTCGGCGGCAAAACCTCAATTCCGATTTCTTGGCATTCAAAAACTTCAATGGCAACCCGGTCGATATCATTTTGGTCGGAAGTGAGAAGGGCAGCCATAAATTCAGCCGGATAATGCGCCTTAAGATAAGCAGTTTGATATCCAATGAGCGCATAACAAGCTGCATGGGATCTATTAAATCCATATCCGGCAAAAGGTTCGATAAAAGCAAAAACCTTGTCCGCTATTTTTTCATTGATTTCATGCTTGATACATCCTTCCACAAACTTTATTTTCTGTTCTTTAATGAGTTGGGAGATCTTTTTTCCCATTGCTTTTCGCAGAACATCCGCTTCTCCCAGCGTGAATCCGGCCAAGTCTCTCGCAATTTGCATAATCTGTTCCTGATAAACCGCTACTCCATAAGTATTTTCCAGAATCGGTTCGAGTTTAGGATGAAGATAATTTATTTTTCTGGTTCCATGCTTTCCGGCGATAAAATTAGGAATCCAATCCATCGGTCCCGGACGATAAAGAGCCACCATTGCGATAATATCTTCAAAAACAGTTGGTTTTAGCTGTTTTAAATATCTTTTCATCCCAGTGCTTTCCAACTGGAATACTCCGGTGGTCTTGGCATCTTGGAGGAGTTTGAAAGTCTCTTCATCATCCGGCGGGATGTCGTCAATGTTGATATCCATTCCTCTGGTTTTGCGGACTATTTTCAGGGTATTTTGCATAATAGTAAGGTTTTTGAGTCCCAAAAAGTCCATCTTCAGGAGTCCGATTTTTTCCACATAGCTGGATTTGGTGGAGGAAGAATATTGGGTCACTGTTCCTTCTGTTTTTCCGATTATTCTTTGAAGCGGAGAATATTCCGTAACGGGATTTTTGGTAATTACTACTCCGCAGGCATGCATCGAAGCATGGCGCGCCACTCCTTCCAATTTTTTGGCGCTGTCAATCAGTTTTTTCACGGACGGATCTTTTTGATAAGCTTCTCGCAGTTCCACCACTTGATCAACTGCTTCTTCAATTGTTGAAAACATTGGAATCATTTTCGAAGTTTTGTCGCAAAGTTCGTAGGGATATCCCAAGGCTCTTCCGGTGTCCCGGATGGCAGCGCGAGCAGCCATAGTTCCGAAAGTAATGATCTGGGCTACATGATCATCGCCGTATTTTTTGCGGACGTAATTCAAAACGTCGTCTCGTCGATCGTCAGCAAAGTCCATATCAACATCGGGCATCGAGATTCTTTCCGGATTTAAAAATCTTTCAAAGAGCAAATTATATTTTATCGGATCGATATTGGTTATTCCAATGAGATAGGAAATGAAACTTCCGGCAGCGCTTCCTCTTCCCGGTCCGACGACAATTCCCTGATTTTTGGCCCAGTTTACGAAGTCCTGGACAATGAGAAAGTAGGAAACAAATCCGGTTTTTTCAATTACCGAAAGTTCATATTCCATTCTCTCGGTTTGCACTGAAGTTATGTCATCGCCAAATCTTTTTTGAAGTCCTTCTTCAACTAATTTTCGCAAATATGTTTTATCGGTAAAACCTTCCGGAACATCATAATGAGGCAATTGAGTTTCTCCCAGCTTTATTTCAAAGTTGCATTTATCTGAGACGACCTGGGTATTTTCGATGGCTCCAGGAATATGCCCAAAAGATTTTTCCATTTCCTCCGGAGTGCGGAGCGACAAATCAAAAGCCATCAGATTCATCCGATCTTTTTCAAAAACTTTCCGGTTGGTTTGAATGCAGAGCAAAATATCCTGCGCAGAATTGTCGTCCTTGTTTACATAGTGAATGTCACTGGTTGCGACCAGAGGTATGCCAGTCTCCTTAGATATTGCAATCAATCCCTCATTGGCGATCTGCTGATTTTTATATTGCGGATGATCTTGAATTTCCAGAAAAAAATTTCCTTTTCCAAAAATATTTTCATATTCCCCGGCCAGTTTTTTGGCTTCATCGTATTTTCCGTTGATAATGGCAGAAGGAACCTCTCCTTCAGTACAGGCGCTAAGCGCCACAAGACCGCCAGAATATTTTTTGAGAGTTTCTCGGTCAATTCTCGGCTTGTAGTAAAAACCTTCTAAATGGGCGATGGAAATAAGTTTCATCAGATTTTTGTAGCCAACTTCATCTTTGACAAGGAGAATCAGATGATTTCTAGTTTTATCAATATTGGTATTATTTTTGTTTTGCAATCCGCCTGGCGCCACATACATCTCGCATCCAATAATTGGTTTTATTCCTTTGGCTTTAGCCTTAATAAAAAATTCCACAGCCCCATACAAAACCCCATGGTCGGTTAGGGCGAGCGAATCCATTCCTAGCTCCTTGGCGCGATCAAGCAAGTCGTCTATTTTGGCCAGACCATCAAGGAGGCTATAGTGGCTGTGGACGTGTAAATGGGTGAATTTTGGCATAATATTAATTGTGTAGTATTTTTTAGATTAAAATTTTCAATTCACAATTTTCAATTTTCAATCAAATCGCAATGGCTCAATTTTCAATGTTTGAAAATTAAATAATTGGAAAATTGAAAATTTATTGAAAATTGGTATTTGAAAATTGAAAATTTAAAAGCCTTTGCTATGAAAAGCAAGGCTTGATATAAAACAAAATCTATTTTTTTCAAATAAAACTTTCATATATTTTTCCTATCTTCATCCCCCGGGTTGCCCTCTGGGCTTTGCAAGATAGATTTATCGTGAATCTATTATAGCATATTTGGGGAAATGAAAAAGGAGGTTCCAACTGATATTGGTTCCTCCTCAGATTCCTCCTTTCTTTCTTTTTGCTTATGATAGTCTCTGACTAATACCGCGCCTACTGTTATTCCGTAAGGAACAAACAGGAAGATTACTATAAGCGGTATATACTTCTTTTTATTTCCGCTGATCATTTTGAAGAAGTTTTTTGTTGTATTCCAGCCTTTTCTGCCATTGTCTCTGATTATCTTTTTCAATACTTACCCCCTCTATGCTAGAATAGAAAACATAAGAGAAATTCTACTATAACTTATGATAAAGTCAAGCTTTGATATAGAAAACGAACTATTATCCAAGGGGTATGATTTTGTGATTGGGATTGATGAAGTGGGAAGAGGACCTCTTGCCGGACCAGTCGTGGCTTGCGCTGTAATATATAGGAATTTTAAATTTTCAATTTCTAATTTTCAAACAATTTCCAATGATAAAATTTCCAATGACAAAAACTTTATTAAAAATATAGAGCTGATTCGTGATTCTAAGATGCTATCAGAAAAACAGCGTGAGGGGCTGTTTGATTTCATCCAAGAGAATTTTTTTGTTGGCGTTGGACTCTGCGATCACGAGACAATTGATAGGATGAATATTTTGGAAGCCAGTTTTTTGGCAATGAAAAAAGCTCTTAATGAGTTAGCTCGCAAAGCTCAAATTTCAATTCTCAAATCTATAATCCTGGTCGATGGCAATAAGAAAATCCCGAATTTTTCAATGGATCAAAGGGCGATAGTGGGAGGCGATAAAATCGTAAAATCAATCTCCGCCGCTTCAATAGTGGCCAAAGTGACCAGAGACAGAATGATGAAAGAACTGCATAAAAAATATCCGCAGTACGGTTTTGATAAACACAAAGGCTATGGAACAAAGTTTCACGTTGATGCTCTTCTGAAAGTCGGCCCTTGCAAAATCCATCGCAAAACCTTCGAACCAGTGAAAACCCTTGTCAAAAAGGGGAAATGATGATAAGTTAATATTGTTATTTATTTAATATTTATAAGCTCGAAGATTAAGGCTTGAAATAAAATAACTTATTTTGAACTTTGAACTTTGAACTTTGAACTTACATTTATGTCTGTTCCAAAACAACGCCACACCAAGCAGCGAAGAGATCGAAAGAGAGGAAGATTTGCGGTCAAACCAAAAGCTACTCGAGAATGTCCAAAATGCGGAAGTCCGATTCTTCCTCATATAGTTTGCAAAAAATGCGGATATTATAAAGGAAGAGAAGTAGTGAATACTTTAAAGAAAATTGAGAAAAAGAAGTCTAAAAAATAGCGGTATGGCCTCCCAGTACCAATTCCAATAGAGCTTATTATTGTTGAAAGTTCAGTGCTCGGATTCGCCTTCGGCTTTAGTCAAAATTTAAAATAAAATTATAATATAGAATTGGTACGGGATGCTCATTGTTGCAGCTGCTCGTGCCTTGCAGGCAACAATGGCAAACAGGCACCTTCAACGTTCAGTAGCAATGCAGTCGCTCTTTGAGTGGGATTTTCGGGGCGGAGAAAAAGAAAAGAAAGAAGAAATTATTCAGAGAAATATTAGAGAATTTGCTCCAGGAATAGAAGAAAACGATTTTATTGAATCTTTGGTCAGCGGAACAATCAAAAACAGGGAGAAGATAGACGAAATGATTGAGAAATGCGCTCCGGAATGGCCGATTAGCCAGATAACGGCGGTGGACAGAAATATTCTAAGGCTGGGAATTTACGAGCTAATATTTGGAAACTATGAAGAAGTTCCTCCAAAAGTAGCCATAAATGAGGCAATTGAATTAGCTAAAACATTCGGAGGAGAAAGCTCAGCCAGATTCATAAACGGAGTACTGGGAACAATTTATCGGGAAATGGGAGAACCGATGAAAAATGATGAAAGTAAAAATAAAGAAAAAAAGTCTGAGGATAAAAAAGAGTCAGAGAATAAATAATAATTTTTCCGGATATGATCGAAAAACTGGCAAAAATAATAGGAGTTGAATTCAAAAACATTAACTTACTCCAGCAGGCGCTTACTCATCGTTCATATCTTAATGAACATAGAGATTACAAGCTAGAGCACAATGAACGGCTGGAATTTCTTGGCGATGCTGTTTTGGAACTTATCGTCACAGAATATTTATATAATAATTATAAAAATCCGGAAGGGGAACTGACTAGCTGGAGAGCGGCTTTAGTTAACGGAGAAAATCTGGCAGGAATTTCCAAAAAATTGGGAGTGGAAGAATTTTTGATGATGAGTAAAGGCGAAGCCAAAGATACAGGAAGAGCCAGACAATATTTGATGGCGAATGCTATGGAGGCGATTATCGGAGCCATCTATTTGGATCAAGGATACGATAAAGCGAAAGATTTTATTTTGAAAAATATTGTTGTAAGCCTGGATTCTGTTCTGGAAAGCAAATCATATATGGATCCCAAGAGTTATTTTCAGGAAAGATCTCAAGATGTGGTTAAGGTAACGCCTATGTATAGAGTTCTGGAGGAAAAGGGTCCTGATCATGACAAACATTTTGTAGTCGGAGTTTTTTTGAATGACGAGCTAATAGCCAAAGGAGAGGGAAATTCAAAACAAGAGGCGCAGAGAGAGGCGGCGAAAAATGGATTGGAAGCGAAAGGATGGGAATAAAATTTATTGGGTTGTTATGTCATAAAATAAAATTTTAAAAGAAATTAGATCGCGTGGTTAACGGAATTCTAATTGCTTAGCAGGAGTTAAATATTTTATAAAAGCATATGATAGCTAGTCCTGGCTACGAAATTCCTTTTAAAATTTTATTTTATGACAGTTAATTGCAGTAATTTAATACTGCTTTTTGTTTAACTTTTTCTGTGATAATATCAAGTTATGGATGAAAATATAAGAAAAAAAATAATAGCGACGGCGGATGATTTTGGAATTAGCGAATTAGCCAATAGAAATATTTTGAAATTGGCCGAATCTGGAAAAATCGACAGAGTGGCTATTATGACCAATGGAATTTTGCCTCAGGAAGAAATTAATAAACTTCTTCATTCTGGAATGAAATTGGATATTCATCTGAATATAACGGAAAAATTTTCGCAGCCAAGAAAGTTTAAGGAGGGAATAATAAAACGGTCGGCATTATTTTTAGCTCGATATATTGGCGGACAAATAAGCGCAAGCATAGTAGAAAAAGAATGGGAAGAACAAATAAACAAATTTAAAGAAATAGTCGGAAGACATCCTGACGGAATAAACTCCCATCAGCATATCCATTATTATCCGAGTTATTTTAAGGCAGCGGCAGCACTAGCAAAAAAATATTCCATTCCTTTTGTTCGATGCGGGAAGAAGGGATTTTTGGGAAAAATGAACGGAGTAAAACAAATTCTTGCTGTTTTCAGAAAAACCGATACGAGATATTTGGCGAAAGATGGCATTGAGTCATCGGATTATCTGGTTAGCTTCGATTGGATCAAAGATTTTCCAAAATTTTTGAACGAGTTGCCGATAGGAACGGTTGAAATAACTTTTCATCCTGAGCGGGAAGATGAATTCGAAGCCATTAAAAAGTATTTTTAATTTTATTATTTTTTTAATTTATGACCGTTTTTCAATCAATAATTTTGGGTATAGTCCAGGGTTTGGGAGAATTTCTCCCAATTTCTTCGACGGCGCATCTTGCTATTATTCCTTATTTTTTCAATTGGAAAGATCCGGGATTAGGTTTCGATGTAGCCCTTCATGTGGGAACACTAATAGCTTTAATATTATTTTTTTGGAAAGACTGGAAGCAGATAATTTTCAATTTTCAATTTTCAATTTTCAATAAATTTTCAAAATCTAAATTTCCAAATAAAAAGAACTTGCCTGATGCCAACAGTTATTTGCAAAATACAAACTTACTTTGGCTGATTATTATCGCGACTATACCAGGTGTAATATTCGGAGTTCTCTTCGAAAGCAAAGCGGAAACGGTTTTTCGCAGTCCTTTGCTTATCGCTTTTACTTTGGCGGTTATGGGACTCATTTTATTTTTAGTCGATAAATATGCGGGGAAAATAAAAGATATAAACAAAGTAACAATTAAAGATTCAATATTAATCGGCATATCGCAAGCGATAGCCATTATTCCCGGAGTCTCTCGGTCGGGGGCAACGATAACAGCCGGACGCGCTTGTGGAATGAATCGCAAGGATGCCGCCAGATTTTCCTTTCTTCTTTCCGC
>JBBABD010000007.1 GCA_041657845.1 Parcubacteria group bacterium | reverse complement strand
GTTTATTGGAATGGGTATTTATATTTTATGAGGTCGTACGGCTATATGGATTTTCTTAGATATCAGCTTTCAACCAATACTTGGGAAGTTTTAACTTCTGATCCGACGCCTCAAGCAGTTAATTATGGGTCGTTAACTTTTAATGAAACCGAAAATCTTATTTATGCTTTCAGAGGAAACGGAACGACGGATTTTTGGAAATTTGATCCGGCAGCAACTGCTGGACAAGGATGGATTGGACCGAAACAGTTTTCAAATACAGCCGGAACTCTTCAGGCTTTGTATTTGGGAAGCGATGTTATTTGGAACAAGCAGGCGGGAGCAAATAGCAAGCTGTATACATTTCAGGGAAACAACACGGCTAACTTTTTTGTCTACAATACGACTGGCAATTCATGGACAACCGGTGCGCCTAATCCGAGTTTTACAATTAGAAATGATATGAAAGGCGAAGCTGATAGTTCCGGAAACATATATATGCCCAGATACAGCAATGCCAGCATCATTCAAATATTTAATGGAACAACATGGTCGGCAATGACAGCTCAGCCGACTGGGGCGACGGCTACTGATGGAGCCGGACTGGCATTTGTCGGAAATGATATTTATTATATCCGCGGAGGAGCGAATCCTTGCATGTACAGGTACAACTCAGGGTTATCTACGCCCGCTTGGGGAAGTTGTATCGCAACAGCCATTAACACTTCCGGCCAAATAACCACTTATTATCCTTATATCGGAGCCAGAATTACTTCAGATGGAACGGACGTCTATATGTTTCCGGGAGATGGAGAAACGGCTTTTCTAAAATACACCGTGTCTTCAGGCACTTGGTCTAATTTAACTAAGACGCCTTTCTCTCAACATTATGGATCGGATATGACTTATGATTCGAACAACTCAAAGATATACGCCTTAGCTGGATTATATAAAGATGAAACATGGGAATATGATATTACAGCTAACGCGTGGAGACATCTTCCGAACAGCCAGAAATTTACTTTCGGAAGAGGTCCAGAAAGAGGAGCTTCGATTGAGTATGCTGGAGGAAGTTCAATTTATGCGACGATCGGGCAGGGAGTCGGATTGCCTTCAGCTTCAGCAGATATGTGGAGCTTTACTGTGCCGACTAATAATTATCCAACTACTGGAACTAATACATACGTAAGCGATGCGATTGATTTGGGTCAGGTATCAAGCGGAACGTCGTTTTCTTTTAATCAAGATACTCCTGCCAATACGAGTGTAACTTATGAATTGTGCAGTAATGCCGATCAATCTGCGTGTACTTCTTGGCACAATATTACAGATGGGGTAATCAGTGACTTAACAATCAGCAGGTATGCTTATATTAAAATCACTCTTTCAACTTCAAATGGCACAAGTACCCCGACCGTTTATGATTATACAATTTCTTATGCTTCCAGCGATACGAATCCTTCCGTTCCGGAAAATCTAGTTTCTTCGTCTGAACGGGATGGCGAAGCTATTTTAACAGACAATGAATATACCCATGAACATCCCTATTTTAGCTGGACTGCCGGAGAAGATAATGGATCGGGAGTTGCCGGGTATTATGTATATTTCGGAAAAAATAGCGAAGCTAATCCAATAACAGATGGAGTCTATCAGACAGCAACTAACTATTCCGTAAATGAAGCGATGAATTACGATACTGATCCAGTGCACAATTACGGAACATATTATCTAATAATAAAAGCGAAGGATAATAATAATTTGGTTTCGGATGCCTGGTCGCCATTCATTTATAAATACAAAGGGGTCTCACCTGAACAAACGGTCACTAAAAGTCTTCAGGATGATTTTAATAAGACGGGAGCAGATTTCGATAGCGGAAAAATTTCTTATAGTTCGGTTGATGGATCTCTTCGCCTCAATAATGTTTCCGGTTTTTGGAATCAATCTAGACTTTCCGCTTCTCCGTACTATACATATATAGGAGGAGAACTAGCTATGGGCGAATGCAAAACAGCTGGAGAAGAAAGTTTAAATGGAAACCATTGTCTGTATACTTTTCAGGGAAACAATACTCAGGTTTTGATGCGTTATGAAATTGAAACGGATACGTGGATAAATTCAACTGCTAATCCGACCGAACTAGACTTGGCTCCTTTGGGAATTTATAACGGAGGAACCATAACGGAAGGACCGGAAGGATATCTTTACGCGTCCAGAGGAGTATCGCAGCCAACTTTTTGGAGATATGACATTGCTAATCATAGATGGCTTCAGATGGATGACGCTCCGAAAATTTTTACTTACGGTTCGATTTTGAATTATGACGGAAGCCGGTACATCTACATGACTCCGGGAGGAGATGATGCTTTCTATCGATTTGATACTTGCAACGAACAGGACGATTGTACGCCAGAATGGACTCAGATGGAAAATGCCGATTTCGGAAATCCGAACACATCCGATGGGCAAAAGACATCCTATGGAGCAGATTCTATTTATGATGGAAGAAATAATATTTATGTTCTTCAGGGAGGTTTCTATCCATACTTTGCTAAATATTCCATTGCCGATGACGGAGGCCATGGAGAAACCGAAGATGCTTGGACTACACTTCCCGCGGCTCCAATCGGATTTTATATTGGAGGAAGTATGGAATTTGACGGAGATCATACCATCTATGCTCTGTCAGGGAATAATCGAATGAAGTTTTTGAAATATGATATCAATACTGAAACTTGGTCATTTCTTCCCGATGCGCCGTCCACGATTTATTATGGCGCTTCAATGAAATATTATAATGGTTATTTGTATACGACACGCGGAGGAACATCCTCTACTGCCTTCTACAGATTTAATATTGCAACTAATACCTGGGAGCTTCCCAATAGGGATTTCTTCGGGCCTCATGACGTAAGCGGGTCGGTTTATTTCCCATTTTCAAATGGAGCTTTAATGGCCGACGATGGAAACGGGAATATTTATCTTGGTCGGGGAGCTTATGACAATACCTTTGGAAAATATGACACTTCAACAGGTTCATTTAATTCTTTGGCCGATCTTCCAATCGGCGCTTACAATGGATCGAATATTGTTTACAATGGAACGGAGAGTGCTATCTATTATGTTTCAGGAAGTGGAATTAGGACAAGGAGAACCGGAACAGACACGACTAACCCGTATTTTTACAAATATGATATTGAGACTAATTCCTGGACAGAGATAACAACTGATCGCCCGCCTGCTCTTCTGGCTGCCGGATCTTCTATGGCCTACGACGGATCGCAATACATTTATTTAACGCAAGGAGGATCGACAACCTGGTGGCGTTATGATACCGATGGTTCGCCTGGTTCTCGTTGGCAAGCGTTGTCGACAACCGGAAGCTGTACGAGTGGAAACGGAAGCAAGATAATATACAAAGATGAAACTATTTATCGCATTTCGGCTGGAAATTCGCGGACTAATTGCAAGATAAGCGGAGACTTCGAAGATGATTCCTGGACTACTTCAAATCTTCTTCCGGCCAATGTTAATTATGGAGCGTCTTTGATTGACGGCAAAGACGGGTATCTCTACGTGACGCAAGGAGGAAATACTAATCCAAATAACTATTACCGCTATGACACTAACGAGTCTAATCCGGATTGGGAAGCCTTAAGCGTTATTCCCGGGCAAGCGACTTATGGAGGAATCGGAACGAACGCTTCCAGTCGGAACTGGGTAATTACCGGAGCTGGAGGAGGAACTACTTATTCTGATGGTTTGTACAGCTATGTAGTTAGTTCATCCGCTAACGGAACCGGATTTGAAAAAACGGGAACGTATACTTCAGAATCGATTGATCTTGCTCAAGCCTATCGCTTTGCTAATCTTACTGCCAATTATACTCTTCCTGCTAATACATCTTTGGAAATTCAGACTAGGACTTCTGCCAACAATTCAAATTGGGGAAGCTGGTCAACTGTTTCCGATGATCATACTTCAGGAAACACGCATAGGTTTTCTATAAATTCAAACCCAGAACGCTATATTCAAGCAAAAATGATTTTCAGCTCTTCTGATCAGATTTATTCTCCAAAGCTTGATGATTTTTCAATTAATTATTATCAAGATCTTTCTGCCCCAAGCAATCCAACTTCAATTAGTGCTTATTCAACTAGCACTAAAACAACTCCAATAGTTACCGATACTTGGTATGGAAATGAGGCGCCTTACTTTGAATGGCCGGCGGCTGAAACTGCCGGAGGAGCGGCAGATAATTCAGGCGGTTCCGGAGTGGCGGGTTATTATGTTTATTTCGGAACAGAAATAGACGGAGAGCCGAGCCAACTCCAAACAGAAACAAACTATACTGCAGCTGGAATGACTAGCGGGCAATATTATTATCTTCGAATTCAGGCAATAGATAATGCTGGAATGGTGCCAGTTGATATTTATCCTGCCTTTATATATCGCTATGATAGTGTTGCTCCATCAAATCCGTCTACGACTTCAGTCAATCCGACTGGATATTCTTCCGCTTCGCTGTTTACTTTTACTTGGGCGGATGATTCAGTTGATGCTAATTCACAACTTGCCAAATTTCAATACCGAACCGGAGGAGATGAAGCAGGAGTTTGGACAGATATTCCTGATCCTGCGACCGTTTCTATTCAGGCAGAGCCTTATCAGCCAAATAAAAATACTTTCTATTTGCGCGCAGTTGATAATGCCGGAAATGCTTCAGTGGCCTTAATTCAAGATTATTATTACTCCGGAGGAGCCGCTTCTCCGCCAACTATTCTAACTGTCGACCCGGATGAGGAAGATAATGCTGATAATGAGTTTACTTTTACTTGGGATTTGCCGGAATCTTATTCCGGGGATCCATCAAAGCTTAAATATTATTATTCAGTCAATGCTCGGCCAACAGCTTACAATACCATCGAAACAACAGCCAAAGCAGCTGGACCTGGACCGTTTGCTACTCAATACGGAGAAAATATTTTCTATGTAGTAGCTTTGAATGAAGGAGGATTGAAAACTAATTCAACTGATATTGACTGGGTGAATCCGGCGCAAGTTCTTTTCTATGCAGAAACTTCTGCTCCTGGATCGCCTCTCAACGTCCAAATATTCGATACTTCCGATCGGGAAAGTGCTGAATATTCTCTTGCGCTCAAATGGAGCACTCCGGCCAGCTATGATCCGGGAAACTTTGCTGGGTATGCGATCTATCGTTCCGATGACAATGTCGATTTCGAAGAAATTGCGACAACCACCGGTTCGGCTTATGTAGATACAGAGCTAGAAAGCAAACTTTACTATTATTATGTAAAATCGAAAGATAAGACCAATAACTTTTCTATTGCCACTAGCACGGTAGAACTTATCCCAACCGGGCGCTACACCAGTCCTCCTGATATCGTGACTGAACCGGCGATTTCTGTGGCGTCTTTTGCGGCTACTATTGCCTGGTCGACGAATCGAGTAGCTAGCTCATTTATCGAGTACGGAACTTCTATTACCCTCGGACAAACCAACGGACAGATAGACAGCGTCACTTCTCACACAGTAAATCTTACCGGATTAAATGCGGCTACTAAATATTATTATCGAGTAAAATTTGTTGATCCGGATGGGAACATTGGAACGTCGGTAGTTTCTAATTTCACCACTAATGATCCTCCAACTATTTCCGATGTAGTTACTTCGGAAGTAGGATTAAGTACGGCTAATATTTCCTGGACGACAAATATGAGCGGAACCTGTACATTGAAATACGGAAAAGGAAGTTTTACTAACACTGTTGAAGAATCTGCTGGCGGAACGACTCACATTCAAAAGCTTTCTATTCTGGAAAGCGCTACTCAGTATCTCTATCAAATAGAATGTCTTGACGCCGATCTGAATTCTTTCAGTTCCGACCAATATGCTTTTACTACCTTGGAGCAGCCAAGAGTGGAAAATATGACAGTGCAAAACAAAGAAGCAGTCGATATTCCAACGATTGCAGTTGGATACACAACTACTCATCCCACATCCACTTTAGTTAAATTTAAGGGTTCAAGCGAATCTAGCTATCATAATTATTTAGTAAATGATCTGAGCACGGAACATTCAGCGACAATCGAAGGACTTGATCCTGCGATTGAATATGAGGTAATTGCCAGTGGAATAGACAGCAACGGAATTGAAGCGGCGACGATGAGCGCTAAAGTCACCACGCTAACCGACAGCCGTCCTCCAGGACTGACAACCAATCGCGCAGTAGGAAGAGTAACAGGAAGAGGAAAGGATGCGAAAGCTAATTTGTATGTTAAAATAGAAACGGATGAGACGACAAAAACTAAAGTGCTTTTCGGAAAAGGAACTATCCTCAATAATTTCGAACAAAGTACAGCCGAAGACCCGGCTAATACTTATCACTTAGTAACTATTCCGGTTGATCCGGGACAAGTTTATAGTTATGTGGTGGAAGCGGTTGATATGGCAGACAATAAAACAAATTCTAACTCGGTAACCGTCGTAGTAGAAGGGGCCAAGGACAATGCGACGGAAATTGTCGTTAATACTTTCAGCAATAAATTCGGCTGGGTAACAAAATTATGGCAGAGATAAAAAGTCAAAAACAAAAAGAAAATCAGGACGAAGAGATTGTTTCCATGCAGGAAAATATTTTGGGAGAGCATGCCGATTTATCTGCTGATTTTGGACATCATGCGGCAGGAGATGCGGTGGTGAAAGTCCTAGAAATATCCAAGGATTTTGTTCTGGGATCAACCACGGTGAATATTTTGAAAAAAGTGAGTTTTGAAATAAAAAGGGGGGAATTCGTGATGCTTATCGGACCTTCAGGTTGCGGAAAATCAACCCTTCTTCATACTATTTACGGGCTGGAACCTCCAACTAGCGGATCGATTTATGTAGAAGATGAAAGTATCTGGGATCATACTAAGAACTGGAGAGCATTTTTTAGAAATCAGTATATTGGCTTTATTCCTCAGCAGGCTTTTTGGATAAAATCACTTTCGGTGATCGAAAATGTTGCTATCCCGGGATTTATTGGAGGACGCGGATATCGAGAAAGCGTTGAGCGGGCATACAAAACTTTAGAAATAGTAGGGATGAAAGAGTGGGCGCATTATCGTCCGTTTGATCTTTCCGGAGGGCAACAGCAAAAAGTAGCTTTTGCCAGGTCGCTTCTTCTCAATCCGAAATTCATTATTGCCGATGAGCCGACAGGAAATTTGGATCAAAAATCCGGAGTCCAGCTTATGGATCTTATCAAAAATTTTAATGAAAAATTTGGAATAACAGTATTAATGGTTTCTCACAACGCCGACCAATTTCATTATGCTACTAGGGCGGTAAAAATGGTCGATGGAGAAATTATTTCTGATTTAAATAATGAGGATGATTTTTCTGTTTCGGAAGTTCCTGCCCAGAATAATCAAAATACTAATGCAGAAAAAAATGAAGTTTAAACTTTTTTCAAAAAAAGAAGGAATTATGGGAAAGGGTGTCCGAGGAGAGGACATTAATTATACCATTGGAGAAAAGCCAAAAGAAACCTGGAAGGAAAAACATATGGGCATCAGTCTTTCTATGATTCTTTATATTAGTCTTAAAAATCTTAAGGTAAGTCGAACGAGGTCGGTTCTAACAATTGGAGGGGTGGCTCTAGGAATTGCGATCATCACGTTCTTATTAAGCATGGGATTTGGAGTACAAAGAATGATTGTGGATGAGGTGACTAAGGATAACCCGATTAACGTTATCGATGTAAGTAATGGAAATCTGGATAATTTCGTCTTTCTGAATGGAGAATCGGTGGACAAAATAAAAAATATTGATGGAGTGGAAAAAATAGAAAGAAGAGTTAACGGAGGAGGAAAGATTATTTTAGGGGAATCGCAAACGGACGTGGTTATTTATGGCACAACTGTTGATTATTTGGATATGGCCAGAATTAATTACAGGCAAAATGGAGGAAAATTTTTCAATGAAGAAAATAATGTGCTTATTTCCGATCGATTAGCTAGCCTTCTGGGATTTCAGAATTCATATGATGCGATTGGAAAAACAATAACCTATAATATTATGATTACGAAGGATATTAATTCTAAGGCGGGAGAAGACAGCGTGGCGGAAAATAATGAGATATCAATTTCGGGAGTCATATCTGGAACCGACAACGCTTATATTTATATCCCATTCAAAACTCTTGAGGACAAATTCGGGATTAATTCGGCTCAAGAAGGAAAAGTTGCGATTTCTGATATGGCCAAATTCGATAATGTCAAAGCGCAATTAGAACAAATGGGTTTCCTGACGGATAGCGTCAATGATTTGCTCGTTGATATTAACAATTTTTTCAACACGGTGAGAATCATTATGGTGATTTTTGGAATAATAATAATGTCCATATCGGTTATGGGAATGCTTAATACTTTAAGCGTATCTCTTCTCCAGCGAACCAAGGAAATTGGAATTCTAAAAGCGCTTGGAACTAAAAGAATCGATGTTTTCAAAATGTTTGTGCTTGAATCTATGATAATAAGCTTTATGGGCGGAGTGATTGGCTTTTTTGCTGGATGCGGTTTTGCTTTTTTAGTGAACAAGGTGATGATTGTGATGGGAAGCAGAATGGGTGTAAGTTTGGCTTATTTTGTTTTTATCCCTTCTTCTTTTATCATTTCCATCGCCTGTTTTATTGTTTTTCTGGGAATTATCACTGGAATTATGCCGGCATTTCGTGCGGCGAAGATCCATGCTTTGGAGGCTTTGAGATATGAATAGCTTTTTTTAATTTAATACTGGCTATGTAAATAGTTGCATCATTTTACTTTTTTGATATTTCGATTTGACTTATGTTGTGTAAGGTGCTATCATAGACATATGCCACGGTGGCATGCAGAAGCAGCGTAGTCGAACTTTTCTTGCATAGAACCCAAGTGAGCATTTAATCAAATTTTTGTTAAAAACAATGGCAAAAGGAACAATAAAGAAACTGACCGAGCGAGGTTTTGGTTTCATTACTCCTGAAGGAGGCGACAAAGACCTTTTCTTTCATTCGAAAGAACTCGTTGATGTTCAATTCAATGAACTTCGAGAAGGTGATGCAGTTGAATTCGAAGTAAGCGAAAGCCCAAAAGGACCAAATGCAACTCAGGTAAAAAGAATATAGTTCGACGTATCTATATTGAAATTTCAAACAGTCCCGAATATTCGGGACTGTTTTTTTATGGTAGAATATACCTGCGGTTAAATTAATAACTAAAGCTAGAATCATTATGAGGTCAAAAATATTGTTATCGTTATCATTTATTGCAATTGTGATGTTGCTTTCTGGGTGCAGTTCCCAGCAAAGCGGCAGCATAAGCAAAAATCAAAAAAATATGGATCAAAATCAAACGCAAAACACAGATCATATCTCAAGCACGCTAAATGCAAAAAGTCAGGAAAAAAATAATGATGTCAGCCCGGATGTTTTAAACTATACCGAAAAGTATAACGCGGCCGAAATCGAAACCAACCTTGGGAAAATTAAAGTAAAATTCTACAATGCCGAAGCTCCGATTACGGTTAATAATTTTATGAAGCTCTCTGACCAAAAATTTTATGACGGGATAAAATTCCATCGAGTAATCAAAGGTTTTATGATTCAAGGAGGAGATCCTAATTCCAAGACGGGAGATTCGTCTACTTGGGGAACCGGCGGTCCCGGATATAAATTCAATGATGAACTCAAAGGAACGGAAAAATATCCGCAAGGGACGCTGGCTATGGCCAACTCCGGTCCAAATACCAACGGCAGCCAGTTTTTTATTGTGACGGCTAGTCCCGAGGCGCCTCTTCCGCCAAGCTATACGGTTTTTGGAATTGTTTTGTCAGGCATGGACACAGCTCTCAAAATTGAAAATGTGAAAACCGGAGCCAATGATCGTCCGGTGGAAGATGTGGTTATTAAAAGCATAATGCTTCTTAATGAAAAATAGGAAAAATAAAAAAGAAAAAACAATAACCTTGAATTTCAATCATTTCAAAATTATCCTTGTCTCTTTGATGGTTTTGGTTTTTTTGGCAGTCATTTTTTTTGTTGCGGAAGTGCTTAAAAACAAAGGAATAGTTTCCAGCACCGATTTTTCCTATGATCTGGAGAGCCGGTTGAATTCAATGGTCTCCGGATATCCGATACAAGAAATGGCTCCATACATTTCCAAGCAGGACAGGATGTCAGCGGCCTTTCTAGTGGCAATTGCCAAAAAAGAAAGCAATTGGGGAAAGCGCTCTCCTCAAAAAGACGGAAAAACTTGCTACAATTATTGGGGCTATCGAGGAACATATAACCAGACTAATTCAGGATATAGTTGTTTCGATTCTCCGGAGCAAGCGGTAAATGATGTGGGGAAAAGGATAAAAGACCTTGTTGATAAAAAAGTAAATTCTCCGGAAAAAATGGCCTTAGCCTGGAAATGCGGATGGGATTGTTCAGGCCATAGCTTCTTTAGCGTCAAGAAATGGGAATGGGATGTGAGATATTATTTTGACAAAGTTTATTACTGAGAATATATTACTATTATTCAGTTTTTATTTTAATCTATGGAAACTAAACAAAAATTCGATGTGGCGGTGATTGGCGGAGGTCCGGCGGGAATGATGGCGGCGGGAAAAGCGGCGGAAAGCGGCGCTAGTGTTGTTATTATCGATAGAAACAGGACTCTGGGCAGAAAACTTTTGATTACCGGAAAAGGACGGTGTAACATTACTCAAGCGGAATTTGATAGTCGAGAATTTATTAAAAAAATAGGAAAAAATGGGAAATTTCTTTTTTCTTCTTTTTCGCAGTTTGGGCCGGAAGAAGTGATTAAATTTTTTGAAGAAAAAGGACTCAAGACAAAAATTGAAAGAGGCGGAAGAGTTTTTCCGATTTCCGATAAAGCGGAAGATGTTTTGAATATTTTGAAAGAATATTTAAAGAAAAATAATGTGCAGATGCTTTTGGGAAGAGAAGTGTTTGGATTCAAAATTAGCAAAGGAAAAATTGAAAGCGTTAAATTAAAAGAAGAAAATATTTTTGCCGACAAGTTCATTCTGGCTGTCGGAGGAAAAGCCTATCCGATAACCGGATCAGCAGGAGATGGTTATATTTGGGCAAAAGAAATGGGTCATATTATTGTGAATCCGGAGCCATCGCTTGTTCCGGTAAAAATAAAAGAAAATTGGATAAAAGATTTGCAAGGCTTGAGCCTTAAGAATATCCAAATAAATATTTTCCAAAATGGAAAAAAGCAAGACTGCCGATTCGGCGAAATGCTTTTCACGCACTTTGGAATTAGCGGTCCAATAATTTTGGATGCAAGCAAAAAAATCGGAGAACTTTTGAAAAATGGAGAAGTGATAATAGAAATTGATTTGAAACCGGCTTTGGATTTGTTGCAACTTGACAAAAGATTGCAAAGGGATTTTGAAGATAACAGGAAGAAGGATTTCAAAAATTACCTTCCCGAACTTTTACCCCAAAAAATGATTGAAACATTTTTGAAACTTTCCGGAATTGATCCGCATCAAAAATTGCATTTCATCACCAAGGAAGAAAGAAAAAAGATTCTGCATCTGCTTAAGGAAATGAAAATGACGGTAGGCAGCCTTTTGGGATTTGACCAGGCAATCGTTACCAGCGGAGGAGTGAATCTTAAAGAGGTAGATTCCAAAACGATGCAATCTCGAAAAATTAAAAATCTTTACTTTGCCGGAGAAATTCTGGATCTGGATGGTCCGACCGGCGGATATAATCTTCAAATCTGCTGGAGTACGGGATACGCGGCAGGAATGCATGCTGGAAATACTAAATCTTCGTAAAAAAACCTTTATTTAAAGCAAAATCAACCTATCGCGTTTGACAAAACGCCATTTTGAGCGTATACTGTTAGGTTGATGAAAAAATTAACAAAAAATCATCCAGTTCTTTGAATTCATAAAAATCATCGCAGCTTTTAGGGAGTTTTTGTAAATTTTCTGAAAGCTGCGATGAAACAAAATTCTGACTAGCCTGGGACTTTGATTGAATTCAAAGCGAGGGGCGGTCAAAAAAAGGAGGGCATTATGCCTAGATCGAAAAAGGAAGTGGAAGCAATAGTATCGGCAATGGGAGTTTTTATGGGATTTATTTCTAATCTAGTCGAGCTTGTGAAAAAGCTTGGCGGATCAATGGAAAATATTTATCACCTTGCAACTCCCGAGGGAAGTAGCAAGCTCGAGGCCATTGCGCGCATTATCGTTGAAAAGACGGAGAAAGCAAGGGAAGTCATTCTCAAACTTATCTCCGGCGGTGAATCTCTCATCCTCGACGCGGTTGATGGAGCGGAAACCCTGGCGGAAGCGGAAGATGTTTTCGCCTATATCGACTCTGATTTCAAAAAATATAGAGCCGATGAAAAAGGACCGGCGACAGACGAAACCCCAGTGGAAGTTTATGAGATGGCGAAGGACGCGACTTTTGCGCAAATGTTCGGAAGTTTAAATTATGATGTGGGCAGGCTCTGTCTTACCCAACATCAGATAAAGAACTTTGTGAGAAAGTATCGCGGCTGGCTGCGAAAGGATGGATACCCCACTTTTTTCCTATTTAAGTCGAATAATCAGTTCTTCGTTGCCTGCGTGTTCTTCGGCTCCGGCGGTGTGCTCGAGGTGGACGTCGGCAGGTTCGGGAGCGACGATGTCTGGTATGCCGGGAGTCGCCGTCGGGTCGTAGTTCCGCAACTGGCTTAACACTCCAGAGCTTTGCCCTTCTGAACCTTAGTCCCTTGGATTCTTTAACACTTTGAATCCAGGGGATTTTTTTATATAATAATAATGCAACTCTGGAAAATTTGCGGCTACGGCTTCAAGTCAAAGTTGTTGAAAATTTTTATCCGAGAATTTTGCCGGATAAGTCTTGCAAGAGAGTGGATATATTTTTTCAAATAAAAAAACAGCCAGTTGGTGTGGTAAGCTGGTGAACTTCTAGGTTCCAAATAAGATTCAATCCCGAGAGTATTCAAAGGATGGTGGAATGGATGGCTTATTGCATATTTCTTCGTTGCCAACGTGAACTTCAACTCCGACGGTAAGCTCAAGGTGAACGTCAACAGGTTCGAGAACGACAATGTCTGGAATGCCGAGAATCGCCATCGAGTCGTAGTTCCGAAACTTGCTTTTTCTCTCATCCATTAGCGGGTGAGAGTTTTTGTAAAAGTCCTTTTTTCCAACCGCCGAGCATTCTTCCAATTTCCTCAAGATTTTTCGAAAGTTCTAGAAATTTATTATTGGGAATCAGTTTATTTTCCCAGGCCAGCTGAATAAAGAACTTCAAGGAATCCATTTTTGAAATAACTTTTCCCAGCAGGATTATTTTTTGTTCCGGTGGAAGATAAGAAGCGGTAAAAGCTAACTCCAGAATTTCGATAAACAATAAATCAATTTTACGCCCAAGCCCGTAGCGTTCCGTTTTGGGGAAATTGCGATACAAAACCAGCCAAAATTGATACGCCGTTTTTTCTTTAGATATTACCGATGGTAATCCGTTGGGGGGGGGTCATAGAAGTTTAAAGTTAAAAATTAAAAGTTCAAAATGAAAACACAATTTAATGGTGATTATAATTCCATTATTTCTATCGAAAACCTGTTGCAAGCTTGGAAAGAATTTGAAAAAGGCAAAAAGAGCAAGAAAGATGTCCAGGAATTTTCTTTCCATTTAATGAATAATATTTTTTCACTTCACGAAGAACTTTTTAATCATACATATAACCACGGCGGTTATCAAGCCTTTAAAATCAACGATCCCAAGCCGAGAGATATTCACAAAGCTAGCGTCAAGGATAGACTTTTGCATCATGCGATTTATCGCATACTTTATTCATTTTTCGATAAAACCTTTATCGCTGATTCATATTCTTGCCGAAATGGGAAAGGAACACATAAAGCGGTTAATAGATTTTTGGAATTTTCCCGCAAAGTGAGCCAGAATAATGCCAAGACTTGTTGGATTTTAAAATGCGATATCCAAAAATTCTTTGCTAACATTGACCACAAAATATTATTAAAAATACTGAAAGAATATATTCCGGATAAAAATATCATTGGGCTTTTGGAAAATGTTATTCTAAGTTTTCCGCCATTTAAAGTTACCTCACCCCGACCCTCTCCTAAAAGGAGAGGGGGATTAGAAGATGCAGGGCTTCCGCTCGGCAATCTCACTTCCCAATTATTCGTAAATATCTATATGAATAAATTTGATCAATTCGCGAAGCACAAACTGAAAGCCGAATATTATATCCGTTACGCGGATGATTTTGTGATTTTCTCAAAAGACAAGAAATGGCTCGAAAAACAAATTCCTGATATTAGAGATTTTTTGGATAATGAATTGAAACTTGAACTTCATCCGGATAAAGTTTCAATCAAAACTCTTTCTTCCGGTGTTGATTTTCTGGGAATGGTTAACTTTTCCGATCACCGAATTCTGCGGACAAAGACAAAAAGAAGAATGATAAAAAAACTATCCGAAAAACGAGAGTTACGGGATGAAGATTTAATTTCCAAAGAATCTTTCAATCTAAGCTTGCAGTCGTATTTGGGAATTTTGGGGCATTGCAGGGGGTATATGATTGAAAAGAGAATAAAAGCGGGATTTAGTTGTACTATATAGTGAGACCACCTATTGAAATTTGAAAAGATTAAATTAGTGAAACTGTCAGTTATTCCTCTAAGGGGGAAGAATAACGGGCGGAAACGATGGATACTAGAAAGAGCAGATAAGAAGAGAAAATTTTGGAAACGAGGCGGTCTTTTTTATAGAAATTTTTTAGATCGGGCTTTGAAACCCGGTTTTTTTGTTGCCCGATTGCAAGTTGTAATTTTTGAAAGACAGCCGTATTTTTTTGCGGAAAGAAAAAAGGATGGCGGCGGCGGCCAGAACAATGAGCGCTCCGGATTGAATTCCGATATTGGTTCCAAACCGCTCGGAAACAAATCCAATTTCAATGCTTCCAATCGGCATAAATCCCATAAACACCAAAGAATAGATGCTCATAACCCTTCCTCGGTATTTATCTTCAATGATTCCTTGGAGAGAACTGTTAATAGTCGAAAAAGCCGAAAGCATTCCAATTCCCGAAAGGAACATAAAGATGAGCGCTAACGGGAAATAGCTGGTTAAAGTAAAGAAAATAATATTTAAAGCGAAAAAAGTAATTCCTCCGAAAATAAAAGTGCGGCTTTTTATTTTTTTGGAAAAGGCTGAAATCAGGATTGTTCCAATAACCGCGCCGATTCCGGAAGCGGAATAAAGATAACCAAGCCCGGTTGCTTCCATATGAAAGGTATTTTTAGCGATTACCGGAAGCATAGTGCCGTAAGCCCAGCCAAAAACAGCAATAACTCCGGTAAACAGAATCATACTGCGGATGAGAGGATGGTTCCAGGAATAGGAGAGTCCTTCTTTGATGGCTTTAATCGGATGAGGATGATCGGTTTTGGGAAGAGGAGCAGTTTTGATGATGAGGAGTGCAATGATTACAGCAATGTAGCTGGCTCCGTTGGCAAGAAAAGCGCCTCCGGTTCCGATGGTGGCAATCAAAAATCCGGCAATTCCCGGTCCAATAACCCGGGCGCTATTAAACATCGCCGAATTCAAGGCGATAGCTGAAGGCAAATCTTCTTTTTCAACCAGATCAACGGAAAAAGCTTGCCTGGCTGGAGCGTCAATGGCGTTGACACATCCCAAAAGAAAGGCGATAATAAGTATTTGCCAGATTGTGATAACTCCGGAAACGGACAGTCCTCCCAAAACAAAAGCCAAAACCATAGAAGCTATTTGAGTAAGGATCAGCAGTTTTCTTTTGGGAAAACGATCGGCAATTACTCCTCCGATAAGGGAAAAAATAAGCGTAGGAATAGTGGAAACGGCGGCAACGAGACCGACATAAAAAGCAGAATTGGTAAGCTGGAGCACCAGCCATCCTTCAGCGACAATCTGGAGCCAGGTGCCGATCAAAGAAACAACTTGTCCGCCGAAATAGAGCTGGTAATTTCTGCTTTTGAATGCCGGAAAGACCGAGAACATTTTTCTGGTCCAGGCCGGCGCTCTGCCGGCTTCAACTTCAGCGCTTTCGCTGATAATGTATTCTTCTTCTTTGGAAAATTTATCCACCCTATTTAAATATTCCGGTTGAATAGTTTTTACAGCTATTCAATGAATATTTTTAATGAAAATCACCGATTAAATAAATAAGTTATTATTTAACAGGGCAAGTAAAAATATCTTAAAACCAAAACAAATGTTATTATATAATGTATGGCGTTATTAATCAATGTCTTTTGATTTTAATAACTTGCATATTAGACTCTGCCAATTTGCTTGCTGCAGCGCGATGGCGGACTATTTTATAATCGCGCTTCCGAAAAGCAAATTGCCATAGCCTAATATGCAAGCTTAATCTTGTTATCATATGCCGGAAGATGATAGAAAATTAATTGAAGAGTTTACGGAAGGAAATGAGTATTCTTTCGAAAAACTGCTCAATAAATATTTGAAGCCGGTTTTTAATTTTGTCTGCCAATTATCGGGAGATTTTCAGGCGGCCGAAGATCTAACCCAGGAAACTTTTGTCAAAGCCTGGAAGCATATTAAGAAGTTTGACAGAGAAAGAAGTTTCAAGACGTGGATATTTACCATTGCCAAAAACACGACCTACGATTATTTTAAAAAAAAGAAAACGATTCCCTTTTCTAATTTCGTCGATGAAGAAGGAAATAACAAATTGGAAAACGTGTCCGATGGAAGCATTCTTCCCGATGAGATTCTGGAACGAAAGGACATTGCCAGAGAAATGGAAGAAAAACTGAAAGAGATTCCGGAAAAGTATCGGATAATTTTGACGCTTCGCTACAAAGAGGACTTTTCTCTTCAGGAAATATCAGAAATTTTAAAAGTTCCCTATAACACCGTCAAAAGCGGACACAGTAGGGCATTGGGAAAACTAAAAGAAATCATGCAATAATGGAATTCCAATAAATCATAGATGCGCCCTTTCTAATTATTAATTCGTATAGAAACATATGAGCAAACTAAGCCGAATATTCAAGGAAATGAAGCAAATTGAGCCCAAAGCAGGTCTTAACGGTTTAATTTTGCAAAAGATAGGCCTTGAAAAAAGCCGACAAATCAAAAGAAAATTGATTCTTTCATATTCAGGAATGGCCGGTTCTCTTTCAGCGGCTGTTTATGCCTTGATTCATTTTGGCAGTGCATTTTTGAAATCTGAATTTTGGAGCATACTCTCTTTGGCATTTTCCGATTTTATGGTTGTGGCCGGAAGCTGGAAAGAATATTTGTATTCGCTCGGAGAAACCTTGCCGATTGTAAACATAGTAGCAATCCTTGTTCCAATATTTGGCATACTGATGTTTTTAAATTTGTATTTTTCTCTCAAGAAAAATTATAAGCATATTAATAACCATTTTAAATTTATTTAAAAAGATATGGAAAAAATATTAAAGTCAAAAAAGTTTATAGTCGCATCGGCAATCGTGGGAATTTTCATTATTGCTCTGGTCAGTTTTGCAATGGGAGCGGCAGTCGGATTTCACAAAGCCAAATTCTCATTTCAATTCGGAGAGAATTACGAGAGGAATTTTATGGGATCAAAACACGTTGGTCCGATGGGGATGATGCCGTTCCCTCCTGAGTTTGAAGGACGAGGAATGAGAAATGGGCATGGCGTGGCTGGAACAATAATTTCCATTTCGGAAAACAGCCTAATTATAAAAGACAGAGATGGAAAAGAAAACACTATTTCAGTAAGTGATAAAACTATAATTAACCTCGGACGGGATACCGTTAAAATCGGAGATCTCAAGAATGACGAAGAAATAGTGGTGATTGGAAAACCGGGAGACAGCGGAGTTGTTAATGCTGACCTAATCAGAGTCTTCGATAAAAATACAAATAATAATCAGAATAATGATCAACAATAAAATGATAGGCATATTTAAGAAACATAAGTACGTTTCTATTGTGATAATTATTGTGCTGATAGCCGGGGGATACTATTGGTACAGCAAATCAAAATCGGGAAGCACTGCCGTGCAATACAAAACGGCAGTTGCGGAAAAAGGAACATTAACTACTTCCGTTTCCGGATCGGGAAATGTGATTGTAGACAATAGCGCTAATGTCGACCCGACTATTACCGGAACAGTGGCCAATCTTTCGGTATCCGTCGGGGAAAAAGTGGAAAAAGGACAATTTTTGTTCAACATAAAAAACGATGATTTGAGCGCAAATGTTACCAAGGCTCATTCTTCATATTTGCAATCGCTGGCATCTCTTGAAACAGCTAAAGCGAGCAAAAAAGATGCTAAAACTAATTATGATGATGCCAGTTCAAGCACCAAATCTTCACTTAAGAAAAAACTCGAAGCGGCAGAAATTTCAGTAACGGTGGCCGAGGAAAATATAAAATATGCAGCGCAGAGCTATCAAAATGAAAAATCAAATTATGCCGATAGCAGAGTAACGGCTCCGATTTCAGGTACGGTAAATGCAATTAATATTAAAAACGGAGATGACTTAAGCAAGCTTTCTTCGGGAAGCTCCCGGCAAATCCCAATAATTATTGGAGATTTGGGAACACTTAAAGCTCAAGTTCAAGTGAATGAAGTTGATATTCCCAATGTTGTCATTGGCCAAAAAGTGATGCTGACATTCAGTGCCATTGAAGGTCTTTCCGAATCCGGAAAAGTGGAAAAAATGGATTCATTGGGAACTCTGACTTCAGGAGTTGTTACGTTTAATGTCACAATTGGCTTTGATACTCTTGACCCAAGAATTAAACCGGAAATGAGTGTTTCGGCTTCAATCATAACTGACGTTAAACAGAATGTTGTTATAGTTTCCAGCAGCGCAGTGAAAACTAAAAATGGAAGTTCCTATGTTCAAGCGCTGGTTAATGGATCGCCGGAAAACAAAACAGTCAAAGTCGGATCTTCCAATAACACAGAAACGGAAATCGTTAGCGGCATAAGCGCAGGAGACAATATTGTTACTCAAACAATTACTTCAGGTTCGTCTTCGGCGACAGCTTCTACTTCATCGAACAGAGGAGGACTTGGCGGATTCGGACACTAAATTATTATGATTTCTTGTAAAAACCTTACTAAAATTTATAGAAACGGAGATGTTGAGACGATTGCTCTTAATGATGTTTCTTTTCATATTAATGAAGGAGAATTCGTTTCCATAATTGGACCATCGGGATCGGGGAAATCAACGCTGATGCATATTCTGGGGGCTCTCGATACTCCGACTAGCGGTGAATATTTTTTAGACGGGAATGAAGTTTCGCAGCTAAACGACGATGAGCTTTCCGATCTTCGCAGAAATAAAATAGGATTTGTTTTCCAGTCTTTCAATTTGTTGCCAAGGACCTCCGTTCTCCAGAATGTCATGCTCCCGCTTTTGTATACAGGGACAACCAAAGAAGAACGAATCAGCAGAGCAAAAGAATGTCTGAAATATGCGGGGATGGAAGAGAGCAAGTTTATGAATCTCTCCAATCAATTATCCGGAGGACAAATGCAAAGAGTAGCTATCGCCAGGTCGCTCATAAACAATCCTTCAATCATATTGGCCGATGAGCCGACAGGCAATTTGGATACAAAAACCAGCCATATTATTATGGAGGCGTTAAAAGAACTGAACAGGAAAGGGCACACTATAATTTTAATAACTCATGAAATGGATGTAGCTGATTGCGCTAATAGGATAATCCATATTCGAGACGGAGCGATTGAAAAAGATGAGAAGAATGTTCCCAATGATCACGTTGTTTAGATTTTCAATGATCAATGATCAATTTACAATAAATTTACAATGACTCAATTTCCAATGTTTGAAAATTATCAAATTGAAAATTGAAAAATTCATTGAAAACTGTAAATTGAAAATTGTAAATTATTTAATGTTTGCTGATTTATTTAAAGAAACAATTCGTTCGCTGATGGGGAACAAGGTGAGATCAGGGCTCACTATTTTGGGCATTGTCATTGGAATCGCTTCGGTTATTGCTATGATATCAATCGGGCAGGGCGCTAAAAATTCCATTTCAAGCAGTATTGAAGCTATCGGTTCTAATCTTATTATTGTTATGCCGGGATCTTCGCAAGGAGGAGCGGTAAGCGGAGGAAGGGGAAGCGCTCAAACTTTGACGATGGAAGATGCCACCGCTATCGAAACTGAAGTACAAAGCATAAAGGGAGTGGCTCCGGAAGTTTCAAAGCGTTATCAAATCACAGCCAAAGGAAATAATACCAATACTCAGGTGGTGGGAACGGTTCCGGCTTATCTTGATGTGAGGAATGTAAAAATAGATTTAGGCGCTTTTATTACCGAGCAACAAATAAAATCTTCGGCTAAAGTAGCAATTTTGGGTCCTACCACGAGAGACGATTTATTTGGCGCGGGCGTTGATCCGGTCGGACAAACTATTCGCATTGGAAAAGTTGATTTTCAAATTATTGGCGTAACGGAGTTAAAAGGAGGTTCCGGTTTTAGCAATCCGGATGATTATGTGTATGTCCCCATAACATCTGCTCAGCATTTCTTGTCAGGCGATACCTATGTTAGCAATATCAGCATAGCCGCTCAGGATCAAACTACTATGACTACGGTTCAAAATGACATTACGGATCTCCTTTTGAAGCGGCACAAAATTAGCGATCCTGCAGAAGCTGATTTCAGTACTATGAATCAGGCGGATATTATTGCCACTGCATCGAGCATCACAAGCACGTTCACAATACTTTTGGCATCGATTGCGGGAATCTCTCTTTTGGTTGGAGGAATTGGAATTATGAACATGATGCTGACAACCGTTACCGAAAGAACCAGGGAAATAGGCCTTCGAAAAGCAGTTGGCATAAAAAAAGTTTACATAAATTTGCAATTTTTGGCCGAAGCAGTAATGCTGACTTTTTTTGGCGGAGCAGTTGGAGTTTTACTCGGCTGGATTACATCGATTGTTATTTCAAGTTTTGTCAGCAGTCTTAAAACGCAAGTTACTTTATCATCGGTTCTCTTGGCTTTCGGAGTTTCAGCCGGGGTGGGAATTGTGTTTGGATTTTATCCGGCTCGTCGTGCGGCGAATCTCAGTCCGATTGAAGCGCTAAGATACGAGTAAATTAAAAATTTGAAATTAAAAATTAACCAAACTATTATACACAAAATCAGACTGGATTGATCCATGCCTGTATGTGTGTTTCAATTAACTTTTAATTAATTTTTACTGGACAAAGGCATTTTTTTGTGCTATAATTAAATTAAACGGGTAGAAACCTGTTTATTTTTTTGCTTTAATAAGGTAAAATATTAAGTAATGGTTTGGTTAAGAAATATGAGCGATAAAGCAACAAAAAAAGAACAAAATTTCTGTAATTTATTATTCTTGGATATGGATGTTTTTTTGAAAGCGTTAGAAAATTTTTTTGCAAAGGAAATAAAAAAGATAAAAAACAAAGAAAAAGAATATGAAAGCATCTTGAAATTTATTAATAATTTCAAAGTCAGAGATTCTTTTAGCGAAGAATTAAAAGTTTTCTCGGTAGTCGTTTTTATAATTGTGTCTGCAATTTGGCTGGGAGACAGAAGCGCTATTCCTATTGCGCGCTCCGATGATTCCGGAATTACCAATGCCCAGACCAAGGAAACTATTGAGACGAAAGAAACAGCCAAGGAAGTTGTTGATGTTGAAAAAAATGAATCGAATGAAAAAAAAGCGGATATGAAAGCTGCTAATGAATATAAGTTAAAAACTCCTGGAGAGTTGTGCGAGGAAGATAAAGATCAAAAAAGATCTTCTGATCTTTGCGGAAAAGATGATGAAGAAAAAGTTAAGGAGATAGCGCAAGCAAAGGAAAGAGAGGATAGATCCAGATTGGTTAATTTGAAGCCTAAGGTTGTAAAGCTATCTTGCCCTGAATCAAATTACGGACATCCGTCCAAAAGCGACACCAAAGGAAAGCATATGGATGAAGATTGCTGTCCCGATCCGGATGAATGGCCCAAACCGGGATGTGTTTATGATGCCAAGGGATACAGCATTATGCTCAAGGGTCCGAAATAAAAAAATAAAGATGGCAAAGGCCGTCTTTTTTTGATTTGAATTTTTTATGGTATACTTAAAATTAATCGTGATATTTTTTATGCGTAATTACAAATTTGATTTAAGTAGAAATATTTCGGGAGGCTTGGCTTTAATAATAGTTATGGCGCTGAGTGTTTTTGTGGCTTGGTTTTCTCTGAAAGCTGCCAGAAATATAGTAGATTCTGCGGACTTCTATTATCAGCTTAATATTGATAAAAGAATTAAATAAATTAACTAAGAAATATATTAAAGGCGCTAGCGTTTTATTGTATTAAAAGTCGGCATTAAACTGTCGATTTTTTCGTTAACCGTAAAAATGCAAATTGTACATTACTTTTCTTTTTTGGTTAATTTTGATAGGCTGTTTTTATGAATGATAATTTTTGGAAAAAATTGCCAAAGCCGTTTTTCGCTTTGGCGCCGATGCTGGATATTACCGATTCTCCTTTTCGGCAAATTGTTTCCGAATGCGGAAAGCCGGATGTTTTTTATACCTGGTTCGTTTCTGTTGACGGATTATGCAGCGTGGGAAAAAATAATTTGCTTTCCACTCCCAATATCAATTTTACCGAAAAAGAAAAACCGATTGTGATTCAGCTTTTCGGGAAAGATCCGGAGAAGTTTTTTGAGTCGGCAAAAATTATGGCCAAGCTTGGTTTCGACGGGATCGATATCAATATGGGCTGTCCCGACAAAGATGTTTTGAAGCAAGGCGCAGGGGCCCAGTTAATTAAAAATCCAAAGCTAGCGCGGGAAATTATCAGAGCAACAAAAAGAGGCGCCCAGTCTGCCAGCCGGCGGATTCCGGTATCGGTAAAAACCAGAGTCGGATTTTATAAGAGCGATGAAATGAACGATTGGATTATGGAATTGGCCAGGGAAAAACCGTCTGCGATATGCCTTCACGGAAGAACTGCCAAACAGAAATATGGAGGAACTTCCGATTGGAAAAATATTTCCGAAGCAGTAAGGATCATGAGGGGCAGCGGAATTATCATAATAGGAAACGGAGATGTGAAAAATATGGAAGAAGGAAGGATGAAAGCGGAAAAATCAGGGGCGGATGGGATAATGATCGGCAGGGAAATATTGAACAATTCCTGGATATTTGATAAAAATAAAAAAGAAATTTCGAAAGACGATAAGCTAAAGATGCTAGTTAAACATGCAATCTTATTTGAAAAACATTATAAAAATATAAGAAAATTCGGGAATTTTAGAAAATATTTTAAATGTTATATTTCCGGATTTGAAGGCGCGAAGGAGATACGGGAAAATTTAATGAAAGCAAAAAATGGGGAGGAAATTAAAAAAATATTTTTAGATTCCAAACAGCAAATTATATGAAAAATTAATACGGTATGTTATAATTATAAAATAAAAAATGGTCGCAGCTTTCTTTTGAAAGTAATATGGAAAACTCAATAATCAAGGCCGAGCAGTTAAAGGTTATTTATAATCAAGGGAAATCGAACGAAGTCCGCTCCCTTGACGGTGTTAATCTTGAAATTTTTCCTCAAGAATATCTTATTGTTCATGGGCCTTCGGGTTGCGGGAAATCAACTTTGATGTATTCAATTGCGGGACTTCAGATTCCAACTTCGGGAGAAATAAGCATCAACGGAAAACCGCTTTCAAAAATGAAAATGCAAGACAAGCTTGAAGTCCACCAAGATGTTATCGGAATGATTTTCCAGGCTTTCTATCTTATTGAATCTTTAAGCGTTATTGATAACATCTGTCTTCCGATGACATTTAAAGGGGCTTCTTTAAAAGAGCGAAAGGGAGAGGCGATGAGGCTTCTTCAAAGATTCGGAATTGCCGAACAAGCTCATAAATTTCCCAATCAGCTATCCGGAGGACAAAAACAAAGAGTAGCTATTGCCAGGTCGCTTATCAATAATCCGAAAATAATATTGGCCGACGAACCGGTTGGAAATTTGGACAGTGAATCGTCATTGAATGTGATGAAAATAATCAAGGAACTGAACGAAGTTGATAAAAAAACCATAATACTGGTAACGCACAATGCAGAACATTTGCATTATGGAGATCGCATAATAACAATGCGGGATGGAAAAATTATTAATGAAGAGATTAATACGGAGAAGAGGCCTCCTGAAGCAGCCGAGAAAGATATGACCGATATGGCTAAAAACATATCTCCAGAGCTTCGAATTTTAATGAGAGCTTTTAAAAGTCTTACTCCCCAGCAAGTCGGAACTCTTCTTATCCCATATAAATCTCGCCAATTACTTTCCCATATCATTTCTGAGCTTACGGAGGAACAATTAGGAAAAGCTGACAGATTGCTTGTCGAGTTTCTCTATAAAAATATCGATGAGAAATCTTTGGCAGATGGACTGGACAAAAATGAATCAGACGGAGGAGCCAACTGGGACAAAAGAAGGGCAAGGTCTTTTGCTCAAAGAGCGAGGGAAATTGTTAAGCAGGCGGATTTTGTAAGGAATGATCCGGAAAAATCCCCGGAAATTCTTTCCGAATATATTATTGATTTCTTTGATTTGAATTTTGATCCGGAAATGAAAAAGCGCTTTGCTCTTATACTTAAAGATAGAATTGAAAATAAAATTGATTTTATTGGAATGAAAAAAATAATAGATCTTTCCAGGATTATGGGAGGATTAGGAATTTATAAAAATACTTCCGAAAGGATAGCGAGAGAAATAGAAATAATTATGTTATTAGGTTATTTAAATTAAATAAATGAAATTTTTCGATCTTCTAAAACTTTCAACTAGAATGTTCAAGGCGAGAACTTCTCGAACGCTGCTTACTATTTTAGGAATGAGCGTGGGGATCGCTGCTATTTTATTTCTGGTTTCTTTGGGGTACGGACTGCAGAGGACTCTTCTGGAAAAAATAACAACTTCTGATTCGTTGCTCACTTTGGATATTGCAAAAAACAAGTCATCGGAGTTAGATTTGAATCGGGAGGCAATCAGTGAAATTGAAAGTATGGATGGAGTAGCGGAGGTGAGCAAATCATTCAGCTTGTCATCAAGAGGGCAAATGAATGATTTGTCGGCGGATTTAGTTGTGATAGGGACGCAACCTTCATTTCTTCGCTTGGGAGGATATAAAATTATAAAGGGAGATCCGCTTAGCGATGACAATAAGGAAGGGATAGTAGTTGCTTCTTCCGTAGTCCAGCTTTTTGGAAGCGATGCTGATTCTATAATTGGAAAAGAAATTATTTTTTCCTCTTTTATTCCCAGGAATGAATCCGATGCGGAAGCTGAAAAAGCGCAAATCCCAGTTCTAAATAAAAGGTATGTTATAATAGGAATTGTTGAAAGCGATGAAAATGTTGTTTATATTCACTCCGATTCTTTAAGCGAAATAGAAGTAGAGAGTTATGACGGAGCGAAAGTCAGATGCTCTTCGGATGGGAAAATGAATATTGTCCGCGATGCAATAGTTGAAAAGGGATTTTCCGTTTCATCTCTTTCTGATACGGTTGATCAGGCCAATAAAGTGTTTAGAGTGGTGCAGATCGTACTTATGTGTTTCGGAGTAATCGCTTTAGTGGTGAGCGCAATCGGAATGTTTAATACTATGACCATTGCTCTTTTAGAGAGAACAAATGAATTGGGAATAATGAAGTCAATTGGAGCCTCAAACTTTTCAGTTTCTATGATGTTTATTATGGAATCAACGATAATGGGTTTCCTTGGAGGACTAGGCGGAATTGTCGTGGGGCTGGTGGAAGGGCTTGTTTTCAATGGAATAGTCAATGTGGTTGCAACTCGTATGGGAGGGCAGGCAGTAAGTTTGTTCTATAGTCCCGCTTGGTTTATGGGGCTCATTGTTATTTTTGCTGCGTTTGTCGGTTTTGCGACAGGAATTATTCCTGCCAGGCGCGCCAGTAAGATTGACCCGTTGGACGCTTTAAGATACAAATAATATTTATCTGTATGAAATTATTGAACGGCAAAAAAATATCTGAAAAAATACTTTTAGATTTAACGAAAAAAGTAAAGAAGGCTAAAAAAAAGCCTTTTTTGGCGGTTATTATGATCGGAGAAAATGAAGCCTCCGAGATTTACGTGAGTCTTAAAGAAAAAAAGGCAAAAATAGCGGGCATTGGGTTTAAGCTTTATAAATTTAATAATGATGCCAGCCAGGGCTTGGTTATTGATTTAATCAAGAAACTTAATGCTGATTCTGAAACTAACGGCATTATCGTCCAGCTTCCGCTTCCCGGAAAATTCAATACGCAAAAAATAATCAATACTATTAATCCGGAAAAAGATGTTGATGGATTTCATCCGGAGAATATAAAATTATTTTTGAAGGGCAAAGAAAGATTCTTCCCGGTATTTCCTCAGGCAATAATGGAAGCCATTGAAAGTTCGAAGAAAAAATTTGAAAGGAAAAAGGCGGTTGTGGTTGCCAACTCAAAATTATTCGGAGAAATGATGCTTAAAGCGCTTGAGAGAAAAAAGATAAAAGGAGAATACATCTTGAAAAAGGATGTTTTGAAAAATTCGAGTAAAATAAAAAAAGCGGATATTTTGATAACCGCAATCGGATCGAAAGGCATTATTAAAGGCGAGACAATAAAAAGCGGAGCAATCGTGATTGACGGGGGAATATCGAAAAAAAACGGAAAAGTTTTCGGGGATGTGGATTTTGAATCGGCAAAAAAAATAGCCGGATTTCTGACTCCGGTTCCGGGAGGAGTCGGTCCGGTGACAGTGGCGTGTCTTTTAAATAATGTTCTGGAAGCTTTTAAAAATCAGAATAAGATATAAATTATTATGGCTTATGCGGTTGCCTCTTCCAATCCGCTTGCTACGGCGCGATGACGGACTATTTTGTGATCGTGCCTCCGAGAAGCGAATTGTCATAGTCAAACGCATAAGTCCTGATTTTTTAATCCTCTTTCTTTTTAAAGATTTTATCTTCTATAATTTTGTTTAGCAAAGATTTAACGCGGTCGATGCTTTTTTCGTCATATAGAGATATGGCGATAACTCCGGGGCTTATTTTCTTGATTTCAGAAAGTTTTTTGTCAATTTCCGCCTCTGAAATCGTATCGCTTTTGCTTAGGAAGACATATTCCGGTTTTTTGAGGAGGTTGGGATTGTAGGAGTTGAGTTCTTTTTTTATTAATTGGTAATCCTTGATCGGATCTTCGCTTTCAGCGGAAAGAAAATGGAAAATAATTTTAGTTCTTTCAATGTGCTTCAAAAATTTTATTCCCAGTCCCTTTCCATCCGAAGCGCCTTCAATGAGTCCGGGAATATCGGCTAGGATTAATTCATAATATGTTCCTAAATTCGGTTCTAAAGTTGTGAAAAGGTAATTGGCTACTTTGCTTTTTGTGTTGGTGAGCGCATTAAGCAAACTAGTCTTTCCAATATTAGGAAGTCCGACAAATCCAACGTCGGCAATAAGTTTCAGCTCAAGATGAAGTTCGTGCTCGCTTCCTGGTTTTCCCAGCTGAAATTGCTTTGGGCTGGTGTTTCTGGACGAACGGAATAGGAAATTTCCTTTCCCGCCTCTTCCTCCAACGGCAATTAAGACAATCTCGCCAACTTTTGTGATTTCAATGTTTTCTTTAGTTGTGAGGTTGTGGATGACTGTTCCAACTGGAACTTTTAAAATAAGATCTTTTCCATCCGCTCCATCCCTGAATTGCGGATTTCCATTTTTTCCATTTTCGGCTCCAAACTCTTTTTTGAAGCGAAATTGATTTAGTCGGCTGAGATCGGATATTCCTTCCGCGTAAACGCTTCCGCCTTTTCCGCCGCTTCCTCCAGTAGGCCCTAAACTCATTTTGGTCTTGTTGAATGCGGCTTTCCCGTCGCCTCCTTTTCCGGAAAATGTTTTGATTGTTATATCGTCAATAAGCATAAAATTGTAGGTAATAAAAATTAACCCTGACTGATTTTTAACTATATAACATTTCTCAGATAAAGGAAAGGGCGCCGGTAG
The DNA here is from genome assembly GCA_041657845.1 of Parcubacteria group bacterium. Classification (NCBI taxonomy): domain Bacteria; species Parcubacteria group bacterium. The sequence continues at coordinate 13,660 of JBBABD010000007.1, read as the reverse complement.
AATAATAATGGCAGGTTATTGCGAGGTTCTTTTTTTGTTGCTATACTTTTAAGGTAATCGTGACTTTATAAAAAGCCTGTATTCGGGCTATTTTAATATCAAAATGGAAAAATACAATCCGAAGAAAATTGAGGAAAAGTGGGCGAAGAAGTGGATAGACGAAAGAACATTTACGCCAGATTTGTTGGGTGCAAAAAATCCATATTATGCTTTATTCATGTTTCCGTATCCAAGTGCGGAAGGTTTACATATTGGCAATTTCTATGCCTTTACTTCTGTCGATGTAATGGCAAAGTACAAGAAGCTTCGCGGTTTTGATGTTTTTGAACCGATTGGCTGGGATGCATTTGGTATCCATAGCGAGAATTATGCTCTGAAAATCGGCGAGACTCCAAGCAAGATGCTTGAAAGGACGATAAATAATTTTCGCGTTCAGATCCAATCAGCCGGACTTAGCTGTGATTGGACAAGAGAAGTTAATACTACTTCGCCGGAATATTATAGATGGACCCAATGGATTTTCGCGAAACTTTTTGAAAAAGGACTGGCTTATCAAAAAGAAGCTTTGGTAAACTGGTGTCCGGATTGCAAAACAGTTTTGGCGGATGAACAAATCGAGGCAGATGGGCTTTGCGAAAGATGCAAGGCTGTGGTCGAGAAAAGAAAGATGAAACAATGGTTTTTCAAGATTACGGAATATGCGCAGCGCTTATTGTCAGGATTAGATGATATGGATTGGTCAGAGATTACCAAAAGCGCGCAGAAAAATTGGATCGGAAAATCAGAAGGAGCTCGTATAAAATTTAAAATAGATAAAAGCGATTTAGAATTTGAAGTTTTTACAACCAGAGCGGATACGCTTTTCGGGTGCACTTATTGCGTTTTGTCTCCTGAGCATGAATTAGTTTTGAAAATCACGACTCCCGAGCAAAAAGAAGCGGTTAAAAAATATATCGAATCAGCTGTCAAGAAACCGGAATTGGAAAGAAAAGAAAGCAAAGAGAAAACCGGAGTTTTCACAGGAGCATATGCGATTAATCCTATCAACGGAGAAAAAGTTCCGGTTTGGGTGGCGGATTATGTATTGTCGGGTTATGGAACCGGAGCAGTAATGGCGGTGCCGGCACATGACGAAAGAGATTTCGAATTTGCGAAAAAATATGATTTGCCGATTAAAAAAGTTATAGAATCAAATAAAAGCTTTGTCGTTACTATAAAAAGTTCATTGAATGATGAATTTTATAAACAAGTCAGAAAGTTTACTACTGTTTTAGATGGAACAAACAGCTGGGAAAGTCTGTCATTAATTTATACAGAAGAAGTTGATAAAGTCTTCGATCTAGCTGAAAATAATTTTGTTGGAAAATTATGGTACATTCACAGTGAAGGAAAAATTAAAAAGATATTATTTCATAATGGTGATAAGAATAAAAGATTTAGTTGGAAAACTGAAAAAGAACACAAAGAAGCTTATGATTATGGCTTCAGCACAGGAGTCAAAAAAGAACAATTAGATTGGAAGGGATGTTATGCTTCTTTTACGGATGATGGGGTTTTAATAAATTCAGAAAAATACAATAATTTAACTTCCGAAAAAGCACGGGAGGAAATCACTAAATGGATGGAAGAAAATCAAACAGGCAAAAAAGAAATAAATTATAAATTGAGAGATTGGTGCATTTCCAGGCAGCGTTACTGGGGTCCGCCGATTCCAGTAGTCTACTGTGCGAAATGCGGAACGGTTGCAATTCCAGAAAAAGATTTACCGGTAGAACTTCCCGATTTGAAAGAAGGATGGGAGCCGGCAGGAAATGGAAAGGGGCCGCTGGCTAATGTCGAAAGTTTTGTCAAAACAAACTGTCCGATTTGCGGAGGATTAGCTGAACGTGAAGCCGATGTGATGGATAATTTTCTAGATTCAGCCTGGTATTTTTTCCGCTATATTTCTTCTGAAAATAACAAAGAGATTTTTGATAAAAAAATGGGTAAAAAATGGCTACCGGTTGATATTTATATCGGAGGCAATGAACACGCGGTTCTGCATCTTATGTACACTCGTTTTATTACGATGTTTTTTCACGATTTGGGACTTACTGATTTTGACAATCCGTTTAAGAGGTTCAGGGCTAACGGGATGATTTTGAAAGACGGAAAAAAAATGTCCAAGTCCAAGGGGAATGTCGTTAATCCTGAAGAATATGGAGAAAAAATCGGTTACGACGCACTTAAAATTTATCTATTATTTCTTGGTCCGCTAAGCGAAGATAGGAGTTTCAGTGATGAAGGAATTATGGGCGCTAGGCATTGGGCGGAAAGAGTTTTTAATTTAAATGTCCGCGCATCTCAAGATTATAAGGATGATGAAAATTTGATCAGGAAATTATACAAAACAGTAAAAGCTGTGGCAGATGATATGGAGAATCAGAAATATAATACTTCGATTGCAAAACTGATGGAAATGACAAATGTTTTTTATGGATGTGAAAAAATTTCAGTGGGAATCTGGGAAAAATTCTTAATTATTGTTTCTATATTTTTACCAGCTCTCTCCGAGGAACTTTGGGAAAAGTTGGGACATGAAGAAAGCATATTTAAAGAAAAATGGCCGGAGTATGACCTGGAATTAATTAAAGATGAGGAAATAGAATTGGTTATCCAAATAAACGGAAAACTCAGAGATAGGATAAAAGTTCCGGCGGATATTTCTGAGGGTGAAGTAAAAAAGTTAGCAATGGAAAGCGAAAAGATCAAAAATTTTATTGGTAACAAAGAAATAAAAAAGGTAATTTTCGTAAAGGGAAAGTTAATTAATATTGTAATCTAAATTTATGCAAGCAGTGATATTAGCCGCAGGGAAAGGAACTAGGATGAACCATCTTACCGAAAATAATAATAAAACAATGCTTGAGGTTGGTGGCAAGCCGATACTTGAGTACAAGCTCGATATCTTGCCGGACGAGATAGATGAAATAATTTTCGTCATCGGCTATCATGGTGACATGATAAAGAAGTATTTTGGCAGTAAATTTAAGAACAAAAAAATAAAATATGTAGTTCAGAAAAAACTTAACGGAACAGGAGGGGCTGTTTATAGGACAAAAGATTTGATAAAGGGAAAATTTTTGGTTCTGATGGGTGATGATTTATACGGCAAAAAAGATCTGGAAAAATTAATAAAATATGACTTGGCGGTTTTGGGTTATGAAGTCGAAAATCCCGGGCAGTTTGGGGTTATTAGGGTTGATAAAAACGGGGATATGGTTGAAGTCATAGAAGCACCGCATAAAACAAGAAAATACCGATTGGCTAACACTGCGGTATATGTTTTAAATAAAGATTTTTTCAAATATAAATTAGTTCCCAAAAAACCGGGCGATTTCGAATATGGGCTTCCACAAACTATGGCATCAATGGCCAAAGAGCATAGAATAAAAGTAGTGAAAGCTTCGGCTTGGCATCAGATCACTTGTCCGGAAGATTTAACATTGGCCGAAAGGATATCACGTAAGTTTCTGAAATAAGTTTTCGTATGCGAAAGAAAAATATTGTCACTATTGGAGGTGGGACGGGAAGCTTTGTGCTTCTCTCTGGTCTTAAAAAATATCCGGTGAATATTTCAGCGATTGTTTCGATGGCGGACGATGGTGGTTCAGCCGGAGTGCTTCGGGATGAATTAGGGGTTTTGCCTCCGGGAGATGTTCGTCAATGTTTAGTGGCTCTTTGCGATTCATCTGAAATGCTGAGAAACCTTATGAATTATCGGTTCGAAAACGGGGGACTTTGTGGCCACAGTTTTGGGAATCTTTTTCTTTCGGCTCTGGAAAAAATGAATAAAAGTTTTTCCAAAGGCGTTGAGGAAGCCATAAAAATTTTAAACATAAAAGGAGAAGTTATTCCAGTGAGCGAAGGAAATATGCGCCTCCATATAAAAATCAATAACGGCAAGGTTATTGTTGGAGAAAATAATTTAGATCACAATGAGGAAATAAGAAAGTTTGGGATTAAAGAAATCTTTCTGAAACCTAAAGCAAAAGCTTGCAAAAAAGCTATTGATAGGATAAAAAAAGCCGATTTCATTATAATCGGTCCGGGAGATCTTTACGGTTCAATTCTGCCTAATTTTATGGTGGAGGGTATCGGTGAAGCTGTGGAAAAATCAAAATCCAAAATAATCTTGAACTGCAATCTTACAAATAAAAAAGGGCAAAATGAAGGATTTGATCTGGATAAATATGTGAAAATATTAAATGATCACATCGGAAAAAAGAAGATAGATTTTGTTGTTTTTAATAAAGAAAAAATGCCTGATAAATTAGTAAAGAAATATGAAAAAAAAGAAGGAGCCGGATCCGTGGTGATTTTAAATAAAAATAAAAAAGATAGGGATTATAGAATCGTTTTAGCCAATATTTTGGATAATAAGAAAATAAAAGAAATAAAGAAAGACGTTATTGCTGATAGCCGATCTTTTATCCGCCATGACGGTGAAAAATTGGCCAAAGCTTTGATGAAAATAATAAAATAACTATGAATTTTCAAAACCAGCCATATGATAATTTTTATTGATTTTGACGATGTTTTATTTAATACTAAGCAATTCGTTGCTGACATCAGAAGCATTTTCGAAAAGAATGGAGTTTCAGAAGAAACATTTAAAAAATATTACAGATATTTTGAAGTTAAAAAGGGAGAGAAGATAGTCAGAAAATATAATCCCTACAAACAAATCGAAAGAATAAAAGCTCAGGGATTTGAAACAGGAAAAATAGAAAAAGAATTCGCAAAACTTATTAGCGATACATCGGAATACATATTCAGTGACGGAATAGAATTTCTAGATGAGGTAAAAAACGAAGACTTGTATGTCGTTTCTTTCGGAGACAGGAAATTTCAGAAGGAAAAAATAAATAATTCCGGGATTGCAAAATATTTTAAAAAGATTTCGGTTGTTGATTTTTCAAAAGCGGTTGAAATAAAAAAAATATTGAAAAACAAAAAAGTAAAAAAGGGAGAAGGATTGATTTTCATAGATGATCGCGAAAAATTTTTAAAAGACATAAAAAAATCATATCCGGGGATGGTGACTTTTCTTCTGAAAATACCTGAGGGAAGATATGATGATGAAATAACAAATTATTGTGATTTTGAAGTTAGAAGTTTCAACGAAATATTAGAGATAATAGAACCCGTCTCTGTTTAAATTTCGGAAATGCAAAGAAAAAATGGAAAATAAAAAAGAAAAATTATATACAATCGGAGAATTTCACGAAGAAGTCGGAGTGCCTTTAATTATTGCCAAAAAACTGATTATTTGGGGAGAAGTGGGAGCAATCAAGGCGATTGACGGAACACTGCGAATTGCTGAATCGGAAGTTTTGAAAGCCAAGGAAATTATTAGGCATCCGTATAAGAGAGCCAGAATTTTTTTGCGAGCTTTGGGCCCGGGTCTTATCACAGGAGCTTCCGATGATGATCCTTCGGGAATTGGAACCTATTCTTCAGTCGGGGCAAAATTTGGTTTTGCCATTATTTGGATGGCGGCTTGGCTCTTGCCGATAATGCTGGCAGTGCAGGAAGCCTGCGCGCGTATCGGCGTAGTGACCAACAAAGGGCTGGCCGGAGTCATTAGAAGACATTATTCCCAAAAAACCGTAATAACGATTGTCGGACTTTTGATTATTGCTAATGTGGTGAATATAGGAGCGGATCTGGGTGCAATGGCGGCATCGCTTTCGATGCTGACAAAAATAAATTTTTATGCAGGACTAATCCTATTTGCATTCTTTATTATTCTGGTCGAGATTTTTGTCCAATATCATTTATATGTGAAGGTTTTGAAATGGCTGGCCTTGTCGCTGTTTGCCTATGTTATTACCGGAATAATAATTCATCCTAGCTGGACTCTCATCTGGAAAGATATTATTACCCCGCAGATACAATTCAATAAAGAATACATTTTTGCTGTGGTGGCGGTTTTTGGAACTTCAATTACGCCTTATTTATTTTTTTGGCAGGCTTCAGAAGAAGTGGAAGAGGGGAAACTTATTAAGGCCACTCTTCGAAATAGGCTGATGCATGGGAGGATAAGAAGAATGCGGACTGATGTGAAAACAGGAATGATTTTTGCTAATGTGGCGTTTTTCTTTATCGTTCTAACAACGGCGCAGGTGCTTTTCAAAAATGGAATAACCGATATCGGTTCGGCTGAGCAGGCGGCTTTGGCGCTAGAACCTTTTGCTGGAAATGCTGCGTATTTATTATTCGCTCTGGGAATAATCGGAACTGGGCTTTTGGCTGTTCCGATTCTGGCCGGATCGGGAGCCTATGCGCTTTCGGAAGTGATGAAATGGCATAAAGGATTAGAATTAAAATTTTCCAAGGCCAAGGGATTCTATCTGGTGATTGCTTTTTCAATATTATTCGGCTTGGCGATAAGCTGTTTGGGAATCAATCCAATCAAGGCTTTGTATTATTCCGCTTTCATTAATGGCGTGATTGCGGTTCCGCTTCTTATCACAATTATGATTGTGGGAAATGACAAAAAAATAATGGGTGAAGAAACTAATCCTCATTGGGTAAGTTTTTTCGGCTGGCTGGGGGTATTGGCGATGATTGTTGCGCTAATATTAATGATAGTCTTCTCTTTTATGTAAAACTAAATCCGAATAATAATAATTTTTTGAATTTTATAAATTATGTCATCTTGAGCGAAGTATCGCCGCGATACGGAGTCGAAAGATCTAATTAGATTCCTCGACTCGCTATCGCTCGCTCGGAATGACATCGAGACTATGTGCGGAATTATCGGTTACATTGGAAAACAAAAAGCAGTTCCGATTTTGATAGAAGGGCTAAAACGCCTTGAATATCGAGGCTATGATAGCGCCGGCCTTTCTGTTTTTGAAGATAAAAAGATAACAACTCTTAAAGCTGTGGGAAAAGTGTCAGAGCTCGAAAATAAAATTAATGGAAATAGTTTTGAAGGAGTATTGGGGATTGCGCATACTCGCTGGGCAACGCACGGAAAACCATGCGATAAAAATTCCCATCCGCACTCGGATTGTGAAGGAAATATTTTTTTAGTCCACAATGGCATTGTGGAAAATTATCAGGAGCTGAAAGAACAGCTTATTAAAAAAGGCCACAAATTCTCTTCAGAAACTGACACGGAGGCCATTGCCCATCTTATTGAAGAATTTAACAAAAAAATGGATTTTAAAAGTTCTGTTTTGGAAACTTTGAAAATGATTAAGGGAACATATGGACTTGCGATAATAAATAAAAAAGAACCGAATAAAATTATTGCGGCGAAATTGGGAAGCCCATTGATATTGGGGCTTGGAGAAAAGGAATATGTTGTCGCTTCCGATGTTTCGGCGATTGTCCGCCATACCAATCAAGTAATTTTTTTGGAGGACGGAGAAGTGGCGATTATTGAACCGGAAAATTACGAGGTCATCAATCTTAAAAATAAGTTGCTGAAAAAAAATATTGCCAAATTGGATTGGTCAGTTGAAAAAGCAGAGAAGCAGGGGTTTGATCATTTTATGCTTAAGGAAATTTTTCAGCAGCCTGACGCTATTTCTGATGCAGTTCGAGGAAGGATTATTGCTGAAGAAGGAATGGTGAAGCTTGGCGGACTTCGGGATGTTTCAGAAAAAATTCGGGAAATCGAAAGGATAATAATAGTTAGCTGCGGAACATCGTATCATGCAGGACTTGTTGGAGAATATATGCTGGAAGAATATGCAGGGATCTCGGTGGAAGTTGAATATGCATCCGAATTCCGTTATCGCAAAACTCTTCTCGACGAAAAAACCGCGGTAATTGCGATTTCTCAGTCGGGAGAAACCGCCGATACTCTGGCAGCAATTCGGGAAGCAAAGAACAAAGGAGCGATGGTGCTGGGGATTGTAAATTCGGTCGGATCAACTATTGCCCGGGAAACTGACGCGGGAATATATAATCATGCTGGTCCGGAAATTGGCGTGGCTTCTACTAAAGCATTTACCTCCCAGCTTTCAATTCTGGCTCTCCTCACTTTATTTTTGGGACGGCAACGCGATATGTCGCTAGTAACTGGAAAAAGAATCGCGATGGAAATGAAAAAAATTCCAAGGCTGATTGAAAATATATTGAAACAATCAAAAAATATCAAAAAAATTGCCAAAAAATATGCCAAATATCAAGATTTTTTATATTTAGGAAGGAAATATAATTTTCCGATTGCTCTGGAAGGCGCGCTAAAAATAAAAGAAATTGCTTATGTTCACGCAGAAGGTTATCCGTCCGGAGAAATGAAACATGGTCCGATTGCGCTGATTGATAAAAATTTTCCGTCAATTTTCATTGTTCCGAAAGACAGCGTATATGAAAAAAATATTTCCGGCATGCAAGAAATTAAAGCCCGAGGCGGAAAAATAATTGCTATTGCAACAGAAGGAGATAACGCTATTAAAAAAATAGCCGACGATGTAATCTATATTCCCAAAACTCTTGAAATGCTAACGCCATTGCTATCCGTCATCCCACTGCAACTTTTTGCCTATTATGTCGGAGTGCAAAAAGGGTTGGATGTGGATAAACCGAGAAATTTGGCGAAGAGTGTGACGGTGGAATAAATTATGGATTTGAATGAACTAGAAAAAATCTTAAAAGAAAATAATCAGCCGAAATTTCGGTTAGAGCAAATTAAGAAAGCTATCTTTGAGGATGGCGCTTATTCGTTTTTGGAAATTTCCACTATTTCGAAAGATTTACGGGAATTGTTGAATAAGAAGTTGAATGTTTTATCTTTTAAGGTGGAGAAAGTTTTAGAATCAAAAGATGGAAAATCGGTGAAAGCTTTGTTTAAAATTCATTGTCATTCTGAGCGCCTCGCGAAGAATCCCAGTATTGGTAATAAAAGCTTTCATTATAATCGTTCAGGATCCTTCGCCGAGGCGGCTCAGGATGACAACGTTTATTACATAGAAACTGTCTTACTTTCGCCTCGTCCAAATACTTGGACGGCTTGTATCTCTTCGCAGGTTGGATGTTCGCTCAGATGCGAATTCTGCGCGACCGGAAAAGGAGGATTCAAAAGAAATCTGACAGCTGAAGAAATCACCGATCAAATCCTGTTTTGGAAACAATATCTGAAAAAGAATAAAATTAATGGAAATTTTTCCAACATCGTTTATATGGGAATGGGGGAGCCATTTCTCAATTGGGAAGAAGTGAAAAAAAGTGTGGAAGATTTGATTAATCCGAAATTATTTAATTTTGGTTCGCGAAGCATTTCCATTTCTACGGTCGGAATCAAGGGAGGAATTGAAAAATATCTAGCTGAATTTCCGCAGGTTAATCTAGCCATCTCGCTACACTTTGCGGATAATGAGATGCGCAGCCAATATATGCCGGTGAACAAATCCTATGATTTGGAAGATATCAAAAAAGATTTGCAGGAATATTTCAAAAAAAGCAAAAGGAAAGTTTTTATCGAGTATATTATGTTTGAGGGTCTGAATGACGAAATCAAAGACGCAGATAAATTGATGGAATATTTGAAGTCGATTGGAAACTCTTATCTTCTTCACGTTAATCTTATTTCATATAATGAAACGTTCGGAGAATTTAAATCATCTTCGAAAAATAAAATAGAGAAATTCAAAGATTACCTTCTTCAAAATAAAATCAATGCGACCATAAGAAAAAGCCTCGGGACCGAAATCGCCGGGGCTTGTGGACAATTGGCGGGGAAATAAGCTATTCTCCAATAATCTGAAGCGCGATTTGGCGGGGACGGGATCTGTCCAGTTCCACGGCGAATACTCTTTGCCAGGTTCCGAGCTGAAGGCCGTTTTTTATTATATTCATCATTGCAGAAGTAGGGAGATGCAGAGCTTTGTTATGCGCATGTCCGTTGGCGCATTCTCCGTCGCACATGTTGACAGTTCGAATTTCAAAATTATCGTGCATATATTGATAAGTTCTCGGCGCTAATTTTTCCAGAATTTTTTTCATATCTTCAATCAGAAGCGGTTCGGCTTCATTGACAATAACGGCCATAGTCGTGTGCATGCTTTGGATATTGATTATTCCATTTTTAATTCCGGCTTCTTTTATTTTTTTCTGGATTTTGTCGGTAATGTCAATAAAATCCAAAGTAGTTGCAGTTTTCAGTTTAATAATTTCGTTGATAATTTTCATAGTTGTTTTTTTAATAACATCCTTTATTATATTCTTTTGACGCAGAAAAGAAAAGACCCTGTCAAGGGTCTTAGCGCTAACGATTATTTGATGAAATTAAAATGCTTTAAGGCGGGGATAATGTTTGGTCCGAGATTTTCCGGAAGATTGTCAAGATCAAACCAATTCCATTCTCGTATGTCTTTTCCGGGTTTTATTTCTCCAATTCTCTTGGCGAGGAAGTGAACCAAAATTACGTCCATTTTTCCTTCCGGATTTTCCTTAACGGCGTATGAAATAAAAGGATTTTCGTCTAAAATCTCAATATCAATTCCCAACTCTTCTTTGGGTCTTTTATGCGCTGTTTCGATTAGTCCCCAATCATTTTCAACCCTTCCTCCGCAAAATTTCCAAAAGTTCGTATCCCCATGCTGATCCAGTAAAACTTTATTATTCTCCACGATTACCGGACCTGAGGCGATGATTATTTTTTGCATATATTTTTTAAAAATTTACTTATCTATTAATACTATCTCGCCTGGAAAAAATGTCAAAAGTATATGAAGAGAGGCAGGGTGCGCGTGGGCTCCCTGCCTCAGAATAGCGATCATTAGAAAAGAGCACTAACAGATTTTTCGACGTGGATCTTTTCAATTGCGTCTCCGAAAATGTGGGAAGTATCGAGCACACGAAGCCTTTGCAGCGCATTTTCTTTTTCGCCCAGAGGAATCGTATTAGCGACGATTAACTCTTTAATGGGCGAATTGTTAATCCTCTCTACTGCATTGTCTGAGAGTAGCGCGTGAGTGCAAGCGGCATAGATTTCCAATGCTCCGTATTTTTCTGCCGCTTCGGCTACCTGTACGGTTGTTCCTGCAGTATCGATCATATCGTCAATGATGATAGCAATTTTGTCCTTAACGTCGCCTACGATATGCATGATTTTTGACTCATTTGCCTCTTCTCTTCTCTTATCCACGATGGCGATGTCTGCATTGTGGAGTCTTTGGGCATATGCTCTGGCTCTGTCGATGCCTCCTGCATCAGGGGAAATTACGACTAGTCTCTTCCCATCAAACTGGCTGAAGTGATCCAAAAAGACATCTTTTGTGTAGAGGTGATCGACGGGTATGTTAAAAAAACCCTGGATTTGTCCTGCGTGCAATTCCGAAGCGACCAATCTTTCTAGCTTGTTTCCACCTGCCACTTGGATCATATCAGCAACAAGTTTGGCTGAGATGGGAGCCCGAGGCACAACTTTCCTATCCTGTCTTGCATAACCGTAGTACGGCATGACGAGATTGATCCTTCTTGCTGAAGCTCGCTTGAGAGCGTCCAGCAAGACGAGTAGTTCCACTAGGTTTTCGTTGACTGGAGGACAGGTCGGTTGGATAAGAAATACATCCTGTCCTCTAACCGATTCCCTGATGTCTACCTCAACTTCACCATCTTTAAATCTGCCGATTTTCGCATCGCACATCTTTACGCCAAGGTAAGCGCAAATTCTTTGTGTCAAATCACTGTTTCCGTTGCCACTCAGTATAGTCAGTTTATCCATCTCTCACACTCCTTTTTTGGAATAGTATTTTCTATTGTTAAGATTACTGTCCTCCTCGTTGTCTTAAAATTATCAAGATTGGGCTTGGTTGTCAAAGCTTATAATTTTTTAATCATATAAGTATCTTTCAACGCATATCCAAGTTTTCGGTAATAATTTCTTACTCCCACTCCGGAAATTACCGCGATTTTATTCAAACTGAATTCTTTTTTGGCGATTTTTTCCGCTTCAAGGATTAATTTTTTTCCAAGACCGATGTGTTGGGGAGAGAATTTATCCCTTTTGTTGATTTTAGCCAGTTTTCCGTAGGTATGCACTTCGCGGATAATGGCGAAACCTGTGCTTGTAATCCGAAGCCGAAGGAGGGCAAAAAGTTTTTTGCTCTGAGGAGAAATATATTGCAAAAATATTTCTTTGCCATCTGAGGCATCGTAATCGATCCTGTCTAATAGTATTTTTTCTTTTATTTCATAGCTAGCCCGTACTTCCCGGCAGCGTATGCACTGGCAAACAGATTCTTTTTCAATAAGCTGGCGAATGTTCGAAATTGTCGGTCCGGCGACAATCGAAGTTCCCGGAATATCGCGAACTAATCTAGCTATGCGAACGTAAGGAGGAATAATCTCTTTCTTTACTTTTAAAATAAATTCTTGGAATTTTTTGTCAGTAAGCGGTTTATATCCTCTTTTTTTCCATATTTTGTACAAAGCGCTGTTTCCGGTGACGACTGTCGGATAAATTTTCAGCATATCCGGTTGAAAGTCAGGATTACTGAATAATTCTTCAAACATCAAATAATCTTTTTTAAGATTCGATCCGTAAAGTCCGGGCATAATGTGATAGTTTATCTTAAATCCGGCATCTTTCAGCAATTTAGAGGCCTCTACAGTGGCTTTTGCCGAATGTCCGCGCTTATTTTTTAGAAGAACATCGTCAAAAATACTCTGCACCCCAAGTTCTACTCGAGTGCATCCCAAATTTCGGAAATTTACTATTTCCTTTTCATTAATATAGTCGGGCCTGGTTTCCAGGGTCAATCCAACAATCCGATGCTTCGCTTTCTCATTTTTCTTCTGTTCTTTTAATAATAATTTATCCAAATTCTTAATTCGTGATTCATGATTCATAATTCTTCCAGGGTATTCATTGCACGCTCGAAAACATTCGCAAATAAATTTTTTCTGATAGTTGATTGGCAGACTGGAGAATGTTCCTCCCATCACAATCAATTCTATTTTGTCGGTATTATGTCCATTAAGTTCCAGAGATTTTATTCTGGTTTGCACTTGCCGGTAGGGATCAAAGCCGACTTTGATCGCGCGCATTACCGCCGGCTCATTAGAAAGATAACTTTTTGGCATATCTTTTTCTGTCGGGCAATACAGGCATTTTCCGGGACAAGGATAGGATTTTGTAAGCACGGCAATAACCGCTACTCCGGAATCAGTTCTAACTCCTCGGCTCTTGAGTAGTTTTTCTAACTTCTCACTTCTCTTTATTTTTTTAGTTTTTAATATTTTATCATAGCAATCTCGAAGGTCGGCATTGGTTGGAGGAAACCCGCCAATTTTCCGGCAAATATCCTTTTTGAGCTGTTGAAAACCGTTGCTGCCATTGGGCAGTTTTTTTATGGCTAACTTGATGAATTGTTCATAATTTTTCAGCATCCTATAAGCGTATTATAATTTTCAGCTTTTAGCAATATTTCCAAGATTGAAAGCTAATTTCAATTTGACAGCAAGCGCCAGCGGGGGGTATCATTATGGCATAACCTTGCTAAAAACAAAAATATTATGAAAAAAATAGAAACAAAACACGGATCTGCTCTTGTTTTTTCTTTGGTAGTGCTTTTTATCGGTGTTGTTGCGGCTTTGGGAATAGCTTCAACGGCAATTATTTCCAAAAAAATGTCTAGTGAAACAGGAAAATCCA
>JBBABD010000006.1 GCA_041657845.1 Parcubacteria group bacterium | reverse complement strand
CGACGCTCTTCCGATCTCGGCGACTTGGGCGGGATTCGAGCTTCAAACTGGAATTGAAATTTCCACTATCCAGCCGGAGGCAGCAGCAGAATATTTAAGAAAGCAATTATAATAAGAATTAGATTTATCGATTCTCCCGTTAAGCGGGATTGCTCGAGATGATATGAATTTATGGTTTCAAGTATTATTGAAGTTTTAGCCGGTTTTATAATTTGGGGTATTAATCTTTTGGGGTACTCCGGAGTAGCATTGATGATGGCAATTGAAAGCGCTTGTGTTCCTCTTCCTTCAGAAATAATTATGCCTTTTTCCGGATATCTAGTTTCAACCGGAAAGTTCAGTTTATTGGGAGTTTCTTTGGCTGGAGCGATTGGATGTGTTTTGGGTTCGGCTTTGGCTTATTGGGTGGGGTATTATGGAGGGCGTCCGATGGCGGAAAAATACGGAAAGTATATTTTGGTTACCAATCATGATTTGGATATTGCCGACAGATTTTTCAATAAGTATGGCAATACAGCTGTTTTCATTTCTCGCTTGCTTCCGGTAGTCAGAACGTTCATTTCTCTTCCGGCTGGAATTGCCAAGATGAATTTTGGAAAATTTGTTGCCTATACGTTTCTTGGATCTTTGCCATTTTGCTATTTACTGGCTTTTGTTGGGAAAAAACTGGGAGACAATTGGAATACTCTTGGTGTTTATTTCCATAAATTTGACATAGTGATCGGAGTAGTAATTCTTATTGGAGTGATTTGGTTTGTGAAAAGGCATATTGAAATAGTCAAAAGTTCAAAGTGAAAAGTTAAGAGTTTATTTATGAAATATGTAATTGGAAATTTAAAGATGAACTTAATATCTCAAGCTGAACTTGAGAGGTATTTTAAGGCGTTTAAAAATGAAATAAAAGGCAAAAATTTTAAGAATACCGGAATAGTTGTCTGTCCGCCATCCGTTTTTCTAAAAGAATTTATGCGGGAAATAAAAAGCAAAAAAGTCGCAATTGGCGTTCAAAATATTTTTTGTGAAAGGTGCGGATCATACACAGGAGAAATTTCTTCGATTATGGTTAAAAACATTGGAGCGGAGTATGCGATTGTCGGACACAGCGAAAGAAGAAAATATTTTGGAGAAAATAATAAGATGATAAATTTGAAAATAAGATCCCTAGTGAAGGAAAGAATGACGGCAATATTTTGTTTTGGAGAAACATTGGAAGAAAGAGGGGCGGGACGAACTAGCCGGATAATTTCCAGTCAGGTTTTGGAAGGTCTTGAGGGGGTAAATCCTTCGGGGCTTGAAAGAATAATTTTTGCTTATGAGCCGGTTTGGGCAGTCGGAACTGATTCAACGCCGACAAGCAATGGAATAATGGAAGTAAAAATTATGATCAGAAAAATATTAGCCGAAAAATATGGGATAAAACATTCCGAGAAGGCAAAGATTTTGTACGGCGGTTCAGTCAAAGAAAAAATATTAAAACAAGTCTGCATCGATCCTGGCATGGACGGAGTTTTGGTTGGGAGAGAAAGTTTAAACCCGCACGAATTTTTGAAAATAGCCGAGATATTGAATAATTTCTAATTTTCAATTTCTAATTTCTAAACAATCTCCAATTATTTAATGACTAAATTTCTAAATTTTTTAATAAATTGTTAAATTGAAAATTGTTTGAAAATTGAAAATTAAGAATTAAAAATTAAATCCGATATGATTACAAGTGTCAAAGAAATCTTAACAAAAGCTAAAGATGGCGGATACGCTGTCGGTGCTTTTAATACTCTCAATCTGGAAGTAACGCACGCCATTGTCCAAGCTGCGAAGGAAATGCGTTCTCCCATAATTATTCAAATAACCGAAAAAACAATGGAATATGCCGGAGGAAGAGCAATTTTTAATCTGGTTAAAAATATCTCCGAATTCTATGCAGCAGAGATTCCGATAGGGATACACCTTGATCATGGCCATAGTTTTGAAGCGATTAAAAGAGCTATTAATATCGGATTTACTTCTGTTATGTATGACGGTTCTCGAAAAAAATATGAGGATAATTTAATGAGCACGAAAGAAATCGTCGATTTTTGCCACGAAAAAGGAGTGGCTGTCCAGGCTGAACTCGGATGTGTTCCATATTTAGGCGAGATTGAGATAGTTGATGAAGAATGGGTAAAATATATGACTGATCCCGGACAAGCTGAAGATTTTATCAAAAAAACTGGCGTGGATGCTTTGGCGGTGGGAATAGGAAATGCGCATGGATTTTTCAAAGAAAAAAAGAAACCAGATTATGACAGGCTCGATATGATAAGAAAAGCCATAAATATCCCTTTGATTTTGCATGGAGCATCAGATTGGGAAAATGGAAAGGTTGTCGAGGCTATCCAGAAAGGAATCTCCTGTTTTAATGTTGATACTGCTATTCGTTTGTCTTTTGTGAATAGCCTTGCAAGCAATGTAATGAAGCAAGGGCCGATAAATTTAGATGCTCGGAAATTTTTAGGAGATGCGCGGAATTCCGTGACGAACGTGGTAAAGGAGAAAATAAAAATGTTCGGAAGCGACAGCAAAGCGTAATTTTGCACGAAACTGTAAGCGCATTTGTGGTGCTCCGTCTCAAAAGGGCTTGAAATATTTTAAGCTCTTTTGTGTTATAATGTCAGGGTGAAGAAATATGCTAAAAACGCGTATATTTTTCTGGGGCTGGGAACAGTCTCAGTTGTTATGCATAATGTGGTCTCAGCTCTTATTCACAAAGAAGAAGGGGTGTTTTTTGTTCTAACGTTTGTTTTTATGGTTATTTTTATAGTTTCGCTTGTCTATAATGTAATTTATTTAAAAGGAAAAAATAAATAGCTTATGGTAATTCTGCCGTTTTTAAAAAAGAAGAAAAAAATAAAACCCTGGGTAAAAGGAGTTCTCTGGATATTTTTTTGTTTTCTTTCGCTTATTTTTACAGTAGGTTCCAGCTTCGTCGTGTATTTTTTCTTCAATACTCCTCAAGCAGAATTGATGCATAGAAAAGTTGCTCAGACCAGCACGATTTACGATCGAACGGGGGAGCATGTTCTTTACGAGATGCATGGCGAAGAAAACCGAAAAGTTATTTCGCACGACGAGATTCCGGATGTGATGAGACTGGCGACAATTGTGGTGGAAGACAATAATTTTTATTCGCATCATGGGGTTGATCTGGTTTCAATTTTAAGATCGATAAAAGCCAATGTCCAAAATAGCGGATTGTCCCAGGGAGCTTCAACTATTACTCAACAACTGGCGCGAAATGCTTTTCTCACTCGAGAAAAAAGTTGGGAAAGAAAGATGAAAGAAGTCGCTTTGGCCTTTAAAATAGAAATGAGATATTCAAAGGATGAAATTATGGATTTTTATTTGAATGAAATACCCTATGGATCCAATACTTATGGAATAGAATCGGCCTCTCAAACATTTTTTGGGAAAAAATCCAAGGATTTAACCATCGATGAGGCGGCGATGCTGGCCGCGCTTCCCAAAGCCACCACGACTTATTCTCCCTATGGAAGCCATACTGATCTTTTGGAAGCCAGACAGAAATTTATATTGGGGAAATTGAAAGACCAAGTTGCCACCGCAGAGCAGAAAAAAGCAGTAGAAGATGCGATGCAAATCGATACTCTGGCAAGAGTCCAACCGCTAAAGGAAACAATCGATGCGCCGCATTTTGTGATGTATGTCAAAGAACAATTGGAAAAAAATTATGATCAGAATATGATCGAGCAAGGAGGGCTCAAGATTTATACCACGCTTAACTGGGATATGCAGAAAAATGCCGAGTCAATAGTCAAAAACTATGTACTTGCGAATGGAATTAAATATAATTTTTCCAATGGAGCAATGGTGGCAGTTGATCCAAAAACGGGAGATATTTTGGCGATGGTTGGCAGTCGTGATTATTATGATGCTCAAATTGACGGGAAATTTAACGTAGCTACAGCCAAAAGGCAACCGGGTTCTTCTTTTAAGCCGATAGTGTATGCTAAAGCTTTTGAGAAAGGATTTCAGCCGGAGACGATGCTTTTTGATGCGCCGACTAATTTTGGTCCGGATGGTTCGGGAAAAGATTACATTCCGAATAATTACAGTGGAAATTTTAATGGATTGGTTCCGATGAGAAAAGCTTTAGCCGGATCGCTGAATATTCCGGCAGTAAAGACATTATATTTGGCAGGAATAAGCGATACTATTGAACTGGCCAAGCGTCTTGGGATTACAACCTTAACCAGAACCAATACTTATGGTTTGTCTTTAGCTTTGGGCGGAGGGGAAATGGAACTTACGGAAGAGACTTCTGCTTTTTCGGTTTTTGCCAATGACGGAAAAAGAAATCCAGTACGTTCTATAACTAAAATTGTCGAAAGCAATGGGAATGAAAAAAATATGGATCTTCAGGAGAAGCTCGTGATGGATCCTCAAGTGGCAAGAAAGGTGGCGTCTATTATGTCAGACAATAATTCTCGTTCTTATGTTTTTGGAACTAATAATCCGCTCAATATTCCCGGAAAAACTGTGGCTGCAAAAACCGGAACTACTCAGGATTTTCGGGACGCATGGACCGTGGGGTACACTCCTTCAATTGCAGTTGGTGTTTGGGCGGGGAATAATGATTATAGCCCGATGAAAGAAGGAGCAGATGGAATTTATGTGGCGGCGCCGATGTGGAGAAAATTTATGGATTATTATTTTGCGAATAAACCCGCCTACGCTAAAGATTCGATGGGCGAGCAGGATGAAAAATTTCTCGATTATATCAAAATGTCTTCGGACAAGATGTTTATAACGGGAAATGCCGGTTGCAGTTTGGATAATAATGCAGATAATAGCAGCAGCAAAAAGAAAAAGAAAAAAGATGATAAATGTAAAATAGAGCATGATATTCTTTATTATATCGACAAGGACGATCCGCTGGGACCGACAGAGCCGAATTATAATGATCCTATGGCGGCTCGATGGGATGCGGGGATCGGACAAGGAGGCGATAACAGCAGCGATAAGAAAAAATGATGAACAAAGAAATCATAATAAATGATCGGAAGGTATCCTATAATCTTCGAAAAAGCCGGCGGTCGAAAAATATGAAGATAACTATCCATTGCGACGGGAATTGCGTTGTTTCGGCTCCGCAATGGATTAGTAATTCTTCCATAGAAAAGTTTATTTTTGAAAAAGCCAGGTGGATTATTGAAAAAATTGAAGCTTTTCAAGAATCAGGAATTGGAAAAAACAAATTATTACATCAGCGCAGTAAAATAGAGTATAAACAAAATAAAGAAGTAGCCTTTAATTTAGTCAAAGAAAAACTGGAAAATTTTAATGCATTCTATGATTTCAGTTACGGTAGAATAAGTATCAGGAATCAAAAAACGAGATGGGGAAGCTGTTCCAAGAGCGGAAATCTTAACTTCAATTACAAACTAATTTTTCTCCCGGAAAAATTGGCAGACTATATTATCGTCCACGAGCTTTGCCACCTCAAAGAATTTAATCATTCGAGAAGATTTTGGAATTTGGTAGCCAAAACTTTCCCTGACTGGCGGGAAATAAAAAGAGAAATGCGGAAAATGTAGCTTGTTTTGAAATTTCTTTTTGTTTTGGTATAATGGGCTTATGAATATCATTCAAAAAATAAAAGATGCGAAATTGACTGGGCGGGGCGGAGCTGGTTTTCCGACATGGCAAAAATGGGAAGCGGTGAAAAATGCTCCAGGAGAGAAAAAATATATTATCGTAAATGGTTCGGAGGGGGAGCCGGGAGTTTTGAAGGATGGTTTTATCCTGGAAAATTATCCGGAAGAATTGATAAACGGAGTAAAAGTGGCGCTCGAAACTTTTGAAAATAGCGAAGCTTACATTTATCTGCGCAAGGATTATTACGACAAGTATAAATCAAAGTTAGTTGAGCTTTCCAGGGATTTTTCAATAACCTTAACTCGCGAACCGGGAGGATATCTTTGCGGAGAGGAATCAACTCTGATTGAATCAATTGAAGGGAACCGATTTGAGCCAAGAGATAAGCCTCCGTTTCCAACCGAAAAAGGCTTATTTGGAATGCCAACTTTAGTGAACAATTTGGAAACTTTTTATTGGATTTCGAAAATTGCCAAAGATGAATATCACAGCAACAGATTCTATTCTTTGAGCGGAGATATTGCTAATCCGGGAGTTTTTGAATTTTCCGAAGATTTATCAATTGAAAAAATTCTCAAAGAAACCAATAATTTTCCGGAAAAAGAATTTTTTGTTCAAGTTGGCGGAGGAGCGAGCGGGATTATTTTAACCCGGGAGGAATTAGAAAATAAAGTCACCGGAGCCGGAGCGATTATCGTTTATGACAAGGAAAAGACTGATCCGAAAGCGCTGATGAAAAAATGGATCGATTTTTATTTTAACGAAAATTGCGGAAAATGCGTTCCCTGCCGAGAAGGAGTTTATCGGATCAAGGAATTATTGGAGAACGATAATTTGGATTTAGAAAAACTAAAAGATATAGTTTTTGTTTTGGAAGAAACGAGTTTTTGCCCGCTGGGAAAAGGCGTGGCAATGCCGTTTGAAGGATTTCTGGGGAAAATTTATTAAATTTTATGTCATTCCGGGCTTGACCCGGAATCTACGCTATCGAATTACGCTAGTCTGATATTTATATATTAAGCTTGTGATTATCGTTTATGTAGATTCCTGCTTTCGCAGGAATGACATCAGAGTATCTATGGAAAAAGTAACAATAAAAATTGACGGAAAAGATTATCAAGCGGAAGAGGGCGATACTATTTTGAAAATTGCCCACAAAAACGGGATCAAGATTCCGTCGCTTTGTTTTCATCCGGATGCAAAAGCCAGATCGAATTGTCGGATGTGCGTGGTGGAAATTAAAGGAAATAAAAATCTTCAAACGTCTTGTTCGACGAAAGTAACTGAAGGAATGGAAATTATTACTGATTCAGGAAGAATTAAAAGGGCAAGGAAAATAAATCTGGAACTTATTTTTTCTCAGCATCAGGAAGAATGCGATGATTGCGTGTCGCTGGATAGTTGCAGGCTCTTGAAATATCAAAAAGAATTTGGGGCTGAAATTAACAAATTTCCTGACAGAAAAAAGAATAGAAAAATTGTCCAAACCGGGCCAATTGTTTTTGATTGGACCAAATGCATTGATTGCCGGCTTTGCGCCGATGTTTGTCCGGTAGAATTTCTGGAAGTGGAAAATCGAGGAGCGGATATTGCCATTGAAGCATCTTCCGATGAAAAAAAAGAATGCATAAACTGCGGACAATGCATCGTTCATTGTCCGGTGGGAGCCATTGAAGCGGAAGGGGAATTTGAGGAAATTGAAAAACCATTAGCTGATAAAAGCAAAACAGTTATTATCCAGTTTGCTCCGGCGATTCGATCGAGTATTGGAGAAGAATTTGGAATGGAAGCGGGTTCAATCGTAACCGATCAAATGGTAGCGGGAATGAAAAAATTGGGATTTAGCAAGGTTTTTGACACCTCGGTGGCGGCCGATTTTACGACTTATGAAGAAGCGCAGGAACTGCTCGAAAGAGTAAAAACCGGAAAAAATCTTCCGGCCTTTTCTTCCTGCTGTCCGGCTTGGGTGAAATTTTTGGAATTCTATTACCCGGAATTTATTCATAATCTCTGCACCTCCCGTTCTCCGCAAATAATGATGGGAGGAATTTTAAAAACTTATTGGGCGAAAGAAAATAATGTTGATCCGAAAGACATAATAGTTGTTTCGGTAATGCCTTGCACTGCCAAGAAGTTTGAAGTGAAGAGAGAAGAAATGAAATTGGAAAATGGATGCTTTCCGGTGGACTATGTTTTGACGACCAGAGAAATGGCGAGATTATTCAAAAAACATAACATAGATCTCAAAAATATTGAACCGGAAAAAGCTGACAATCCTTTTGGCGATCCGTCTGGAGCGGGAGTAATCTATGGAGCAAGCGGTGGAGTTTTTGAATCGGCTTTCCGAACAGCCTATTTTATGGCAACTGGAAAAAATATGGAAAATGTGGACGTGAAAGAAATTCGCGGTTTGGAAGGAATAAAAATAAAGGAATTGAAATTGGGAGACACTATCTTGAAAGTGGCGGTGGTAAGCGGAATTAAAAATGCGCAGAAAATGCTGGAAGAATTAAAGAAAAATCCAAGCGCTTTTCACGCAATGGAGGTGATGGCTTGTCCGGGAGGATGCATTGGCGGCGGCGGACAGCCGATTCCCAACACTCCGGAAATTCGGAAGAAACGGGCCCAGGCATTGTATCAAGTAGATGCGGAAAAGAAGATGAGGCTGGCGCACGAAAACCCATCAGTTCTTGAAGCCTATGAAAAACATTTTACCGACAAAGAAATAATCCACAAAGTTCTGCATACCAGTTATCAGCAGAGGAAAAAGAGTGAAGTCAAGGAGCTAAAAAGTTCAAGAGGGGATTAATAATAAAGAAAAAAGGAGAGCCTGAAAAGCACTCTTCTGGCATAAATCATTATAGTTGCGATTTCTCGCCAGTGCTGTTGCACCAAAAAATAGAAATGATTTTATGCTTATTAAGATTTAAGCAAATTGTACTAATAATGTCAATAGAAGTTAAATATTAGTTTAATTTTTTTATAAAATTTATTTTATATGCTCAAAGAAAAAGTTCTAACGATATTTGTTGTAAAAGAAAAGTTTTTTCCGTATGCACTCAAGTTTACGGCGCTTTTGGGGATTTCTATTGCAGCACCATTTTTTCATTTTCAAGCGGTGACTGGAACGATTGTTAATGCAGTGCTAATTATGGCGGTAATAATGCTCGGAAGAAAAGAGGCGATTGTGATTGGAATTTTTCCCAGTTTAATCTCGGTGGTTACCGGACTTCTGGTTCCAGCCGTCGTTCCACTCATTCCTTTTATAATTTTTAGCAATGTAATTTTAATTTTCGCAGTTAGTTTTATCGGAAAGGAAAATTACTGGAAAGGTATTGTTTGGGGAAGTTTTGTCAAATTTGCCTTCTTGTCTATTTCCGGAATTATTTTGGTCAAAGTTTTTGAGTGGAATAGCATGGCAAAAATTATTGCCATGATGTTCAGTTGGCAGCAACTTCTGACCGTGCTTTCCGGAGGAATTGTCGCTTATGCGACGCTTAAGGTTTTGAAAAAAATATAGCTTATATTAAAAATCTTGAAAAATAGCAATTTTCAAAAAACGGTCTCGACGGAAGCTATCTATTAGCGGCACTCTTTGTCCGAACTCTGCTTCAACCATTTTTTGAAAATTGCTATTTTTCTTTAATTTTTGCATAAAAAACTGCCGCATTAAATGCGGCAGTCGAAACGTACTTATTTATGTAAGTAATTATTTACTTACCTTATTTTTTGTCTTTACGCATTTGGTGCAGATTTTGGTAGTTTTCCCGTTGATTTTCTTTTTCTGAATATTGATTTTAACTTTTCGAAGGCTAGCAATATTGGAATGGCTTCTAGTTACCCCGGATTTTGTTCCTCTGCCGCAAATTTCACAAACTCGAGACATAAAAAAGTTGAAAGTTTATAAGGTTTATAAAGTAAAATTAAGTTTATAAAGTTATAAGGTTATAAAGTTAAAAAGTATTTTACGAACTTTAAAACTTTACGAACTTTAAAACTTTACGAACTTTCAACTTTATAACTTTATGAACTATTATATTTGATTTATTACGCAATTTAAGGTAACATAATAAAGTATTTTTTGCAATAGTATGAATCAAGCGGTAATAATCTTTTTCCAAATAGCCATATTGGTGATGTCTGTGGTAATTCATGAGGTTTCTCATGGGCTCATGGCTTTTAGGCTTGGTGATCCAACGGCAAAATATGCCGGAAGGCTTACTTTGAATCCGCTTAAACATTTGGATTGGTGGGGATCTTTTGTTGTACCGCTTATAATGATTCTAACTTTCGGCGTCGGATTCGGGTGGGCAAAACCGGTACCCTACAATCCATATAATTTGAAAGATCAGAAAAAAGGACCGGCTCTAGTCGGACTGGCCGGACCGCTTTCCAATATTGCTGTCGCTCTCTTTTTTGGTCTTATTGCCCGATTCATGCAAATGAATTCCTTGATGAAACTGGATATAATACGAAATCTTTTGAGTAGAAATTATGAAAACTTGGCAATCAATATATCCGGTTCGCTGTCGTCTATTTTCTTTCTTATTTTTTCAATGATTGTTGTTATTAATGTTTTTCTGGCATTTTTCAATCTTATTCCCATCCCTCCCCTTGATGGATCTAAATTATTGTTTGCAATACTCCGGCTTAAAACCGAAACCATAATCATGTTTGAACAATTCGGATTTATCTTCCTTCTAATTTTTATTTTTGCCTTTTCCGGCGCGCTCGGTTATTTTCTGAATCTGATGCTTGGCCTGTTTTTCTACTATGTGGTGGGAATATAAGCCAGAACATTGACAACTTTTAATATATTCTGTAATATTAATTTTGCTAGCTTACTAGCGGATTTTTTAATAATGTGAAATTACTATGCCAACGATCAATCAGTTAAAAAAGCATCCGAGAAAATCAGTGAAGAAGAAAACCAAGTCACCGGCAATGGCGAATATTTTTAATAGTATTAAGAATCGTCCTGTTGCTTCGCAGGGACCATTCAGAAGGGGAGTTTGCATTAAAGTCGCCACTACTACGCCGAAGAAACCGAATTCGGCACTTCGAAAAATTGCTAGAGTCAGACTTACCAATGGAATGGAAGTTACCGCTTATATTCCGGGGATAGGACATAATTTGCAGGAACATTCGATTGTAATGATTCGAGGTGGAAGAGTACAAGATCTTCCAGGAGTTAGATATCATGTTGTCAGAGGCGTGCTTGATGCTGCAGGGGTAGATAAAAGAAAAAAAGGAAGAAGCAAATATGGAGCTAAAAGACCTAAAGAAACTAAAGAATAATATATATGGCAAGAAGAAAACGAGTTTTTAAAAAACAATGGAATCCTGATCCGCGCTACAGCAATCTTTTGGTGGGGCGTTTTATTGGTCGGATAATGAAAGATGGAAAGAAAAGCGTAGCCGAAAGAGTGGTTTATGAATCTTTTGACGTTATTCACGAAAGAACCAAAAAAGGCGGACTTAATGTCTTCGAACAAGCAATAAAAAATATTTCTCCTCTTTTGGAATTAAAATCCCGAAGAGTTGGAGGAGCGAACTACCAAGTTCCGATTCCGGTTCAGGGAGAACGAAGACAAACACTCGCAATGAGATGGATTATCGATGCTTGCCGAAAGAAAAAAGGAAAGAAAATGGCGGAGAAATTAGCCGATGAATTTATTGATGCTTCAAATAAAATTGGAACGGCGATGAAAAAAAGGGAAGATGTCCATAGAATGGCAGAAGCCAATAAAGCTTTTGCTCACTTCGCGTAAACTTAACGAAATATGCCAAGGAAATACCCTATAGATAAATATCGAAATATTGGCATTATCGCCCATATTGACGCTGGTAAAACAACAACTACCGAGCGTATTTTGTATTACACGGGAATTACTCATAAAATTGGAGAAGTGCATGAGGGAGAGGCAGTAATGGATTGGATGGAACAAGAAAGAGAAAGGGGGATTACTATTACCAGTGCTGCTACCACTTGTTTTTGGAGAGATTGCCAGATTAATATTATTGATACTCCGGGACATGTGGATTTTACGGTTGAAGTGGAGAGATCGCTTCGCGTGCTTGATGGCGGTGTAACGGTATTTGATGGAAAAGAAGGAGTGGAACCGCAATCGGAAACCGTCTGGAGGCAGGCAGAAAAATATGATATACCAAGGCTTTGTTTTATCAATAAAATTGACAAAGAAGGAGCTGACTTCGAATATTCATTGGGATCAATTTGGAACAGGTTGACTCCGCATGCGGTGGCAGTTCAAATTCCGATTGGAGAAAGAGGAGACTTTTCCGGAGTAGTAGACCTTATGAGAATGAAAGCGGTTTACTTTGTGGGAGATAAAGGAGAAAAGCTTGAAGAAAAAGAAATTCCAGAGGAGCTTTTAAGCAAGGCAAAAGAATGGAGAGAAAAAATGATTGAAAAAATTGCCGAAACCGATGATAAATTAACTGAAAAATATTTAAGCGGAGAAGAAATAACCGAAGAAGAACTTAAAAAGGCTCTTCGCGTTGCTGTTATTCAAGCCAAAGTGTTTCCTGTATTTGTCGGAACCGCGCTTCGCAACAAAGGAATACAGCTGGTTTTGGATGCTGTCATTGATTATCTTCCGTCTCCGGCCGATATTCCTCCAGTTAAAGGAACTGATCCGAGAAACGGAGCAGAGATAGAAAGAAAAGCTTTGGACGGGGAACCATTCTCGGCGCTGGCTTTTAAGGTTGCCACCGATCCGTTTGTCGGACAGCTGACATTTTTTCGAGTTTATTCAGGAATGATTAAAGCCGGATCATATGTTCTGAATTCCACTAAAGATGAAAAAGAAAGGGTTGGACGAATACTCCAGATGCACTCTAATCACAGAGAGGAAATTGAGGATCTTTATTCCGGTGGAATTGGAGCGCTGGTCGGAATGAAAGTTACTACAACTGGAAATACTCTTTGCGACATAGACAAACCGATCCTTCTTGAATCCATAACTTTTCCCGAACCGGTTATCGATATCGCCATTGAACCGAAAACCAAAGCTGATCAGGAAAAAATGGGATTGGCGCTCAAAAAACTTTCCGAAGAGGATCCGACTTTCAGAGTTAGAAGCGATGAGGAAACTAATCAAGTTATTATTTCCGGAATGGGAGAGCTTCATTTGGATATTCTAGTCGATCGAATGAAAAGAGAATTTAAAGTTGAAGCCAATATCGGACAGCCTCAAGTAGCTTATCGAGAAACAATAAAAATTTCTGCTGAAGCGGAAGGAAAATATATCAAGCAATCCGGAGGAAAAGGACAATACGGACATTGTTGGATTAAAGTCGAACCGCAAGAACCCGGCAAGGGATTTGAATTTGACAATAAGATTAAGGGCGGAGTTATTCCTCAGGAATTTATTTCTCCGATTGAAAAAGGAGTTAAGGAAGCAATGAATAGCGGTGTTTTAGCCGGCTATCCGGTAGTGGACGTAAAAGCCACTTTGTATGATGGATCATTTCATGAAGTTGATTCCTCGGAAATTGCTTTCAAAATTGCCGCTTCAATGGCATTTCAAGAAGCCACTCGAAGAGCTAAACCGGTTATTTTGGAGCCAGTGATGAAAGTCCAGGTTATTACCCCGGAAAATTTTATGGGAGATGTGGTGGGAGATGTTAATGCAAAAAGAGGTATCATCAAAGAAATTAATGATAGAGGAGAAGGCAATGCCAGAGTGAAAGTAATAGACGCGGAAATTCCATTAGCTTCAATGTTCGGTTATGCCACCCAGCTTCGAAGTATGACACAGGGACGCGCCAATTATGCCATGGAATTCGGACACTATGCCGAAGTGCCGACTAATATCGCTGAAGGGATAAAGAGTAAGAAATAGAAAATTGCATTTTAGGCTTGACACAGTTAAAATTAGTTGTTAGGATAGCAAAGGTTTTTGACACCATTTTTATTTGTGTTAAAATATACTTACATTATCGTAATTTGTTAAATTAAATATTTACTATCAATCGGGGGATTTTTTTGTTTCCTGGCTGAAGTATAAAAATCAAAAATTATGGCAGCAGAAAAATTTGAAAGAACTAAGCCTCATGTCAATGTCGGAACCATTGGTCATGTTGATCACGGAAAGACTACTCTTACCGCGGCTATTCTTCATGTACTGAGCTTTAAGGGCTGGGCAAAACCAAAGGGAGTGGATGAAATTGACAAAGCTCCTGAGGAAAGAGAAAGAGGAATAACCATTGCAACTGCTCACTGTGAATATGAATCTGAAAAAAGGCATTATGCTCATGTAGACTGTCCGGGACATGCTGATTATATCAAGAACATGATTACCGGAGCCGCTCAAATGGACGGAGCAATATTGGTAGTAAGCGCTACTGATGGACCTATGCCTCAAACCAGAGAGCATATTCTCTTGGCTCATCAGGTGGGAGTTTCAACGATTGTTGTTTTCGTTAACAAAGTTGATATGGTTGACGATCCGGAACTTGTTGATTTGGTAGAAGCGGAAGTTCGAGAGTTATTGTCGAAATATGAATTTGACGGAGACAATGCTGTGATAATCAGAGGTTCAGCACTTAAGGCGCTTGAAACAAAATCAGCAGATGATGAAGCTGCAAAACCAATATTTGACTTGGTTGCCGCTCTTGACGAAAAAATTCCTGAACCGGTTAGAGATATTGACAAGCCATACCTGATGCCGATTGAAGATATATTTTCAATTGAAGGTCGAGGAACAGTGGTAACCGGAAGAATCGAAAGAGGAGTAGTGAATATCAATGATGAAGTGGAAATTGTCGGACTCAAACCTACTCAAAAGACAGTAGTAACCGGAATCGAAATGTTTAACAAATCTCTTGACAAAGGAACGGCCGGGGATAATGCCGGAGTCCTTATTCGAGGAGTTAAAAAAGAAGATGTGGAAAGAGGGCAAGTTTTGGCCAAACCGGGATCAATCACTCCTCACACTGAATTCGAAGGAGAAGTATACATTTTAACCAAAGAGGAAGGCGGAAGACACACTCCATTTTTCAAAGGATACAAACCTCAATTTTATATTAGAACTACTGATGTTACCGGAGAAGTAATCTTGCCGGAAGGAACGGAAATGGTGATGCCTGGAGATACTGTAAGTCTTAACATAAAATTGATTGCTCCGGTCGCTATGGAAGAAGGAATGAGATTCGCGATTCGAGAAGGCGGAAAGACAGTTGGCAGCGGAGTAGCAACCAAAGTTATCAAGTAGTCTTGAATAAACTAAATGAGCATAACCTTGAGGGTTATGCTCATCCATGTCCATTCAAGGATGAATTATTTAAAATTTAGTCAAAAAACTGAAATGCAAAAATCAGAAGAAGGCACAAGAGTTCGTATAAAAATCAAAGCCTACGACAACAAAATTATTGACCAATCAGCCAAGAAGATAGTGGAAACAGCTGAAAGAAGCGGCGCAAAGATTACCGGACCAGTTCCGCTTCCAACCGAGATCCATAAAGTGACCGTCAATAAGTCGACTTTTGTTCATAAAGACGCCAGAGAGCAATTTGAAATGGTTATCCACAAAAGGCTTATTGATATTTGGAATCCGACTGGAAAGACGATAGAAAATCTCACAAGCCTTGATTTGCCGGCAGGAGTTGACGTAGAGATAAAGATGTGATAAAATATATATCTAGTTAAAGTCCTTATTATAGGATACTCAACTAGCTAACGTTCCGATTAATCGGGATTGGCTGGTGAAAGCCAGTTTTTTGTTTGAAAAAATATGACAAAGTTTATACTCGGGAAAAAATTAGGAATGACGACTATTTATGATGAGAATAAAGGGGCTTTGAATGTGACTCTTATTGAATGCGTTCCTAACAAAATTTCATTCATCAGAACTCCTGAAAAAGATGGATATAGCGCTGTTTTGTTGGAAGTAGATAAAACTATCAATAAAAAAGCCAAGAAAGAATTCAGGGTTAAAAATAATGCGGAAATAAAAACAGGAGATGAAGTTAAAGTTGACATTTTTGAGATGGATGAGAAAGTTAAGATTACCGGAATTACCAAAGGAAAAGGATTTCAAGGAGTAATGAAAAGACATGGTTTTCACGGATCTTCAAGCACGCATGGCCATAAACATGATCTTAGAGCTCCCGGTTCTGTCGGAGCGACCTATCCGGAACACGTGATGAAAGGGAAGAGGATGGCCGGAAGAATGGGTGGAGAAAAATCATCAGCCAAAAATTTAAAAATAGTTTATATCGATAAAGATAAGAATATATTGGGAGTCAAAGGAGCAGTTCCGGGCGTAGTTGGAAGAATAGTAGAAATAACTAGTGTAGATTAGAAATTTATATGATTAAGGCAGCAGTATACAATTTGGAAGGAAAGAAGATTGAAGATATAGAATTGTCCGATGCTGTTTTTGGGTTGAAAAAAAATGACGAACTTTTGCATCAGGCGTATGTAGCCATTTTATCAAACCAAAGACAAGTTTTGGCTCACACGAAGGGCAGAGGTGAAAGATCAGGATCAGGGAAAAAACCCTGGAAACAGAAAGGAACCGGGAATGCCAGAGTAGGATCAGTTAGAACTCCAGTTTGGAGAGGGGGAGGAATTGTTTTTGGTCCGACAAAATACAGAAATTTCAAGAAAGACATAAACAAAAAAATGATGAGAAAAGCAATTCTCTTGGCCTTGAGCGAAAAAGTAAACAGTAAAGAGGTCGTGATTTTAGATAAAATAGAACTTGCCGAAAAGAAAACCAAGAAATTTTCCGAAATTGTTGGAAATTTGAAAATTAAAGGCAGTATTCTTTTTGGGTTCTCGGCCAGTGAAAAGGATTTGAGATTGTATTCCAGAAATTTGAAAAAAGCTGATAATGTTATGACTAGCGATTTGAATGTTTTCGATATAATGAATCACAAGAATTTGGTCTTGAGCAAAGAGTCGGTAAAATATTTAGAAGAAAAGTACGGCAAGAAAATCACGAAACAATCGCAAAAATAATCACGAATAATCTCGAAAAAAATAATAAAAAAATTTCGTGATATTTCGAGAAATAATTAGTGTAAGTTTAGGGATATGGCAATCGTAGAAACTAAAAAAGAACTTTCCCTCAATGCTTCGCATAGCGATGCAGGCGGGGACAAGAAGAAAAAGAAGGTTGCAGCTGAAAAAGCTAAAACTTCATTTGCCGGCAAGGCTGATTTTGCTTCCAGATTTTTGCTTGAGCCCTGGATTACCGAAAAGTCGCATCAAGAAATGGCTCAGAATAAGTATGTTTTTAGGGTCAGCAAAGATTCAAATAAAATTAGCATAAAAAAATCAGTAGAGGATTTATATAAAGTTACTGTTTTTGATGTGAATGTTATAAACATCCATCCCAAAAAAAGAATTTATGGAAGAACTAAAGGTTTCAAATCCGGATTCAAGAAAGCGATAGTAAAACTGAAAGCAGGGGATAAAATCGAATTATTCGAGGGAGTATAATAAAAAATCAGTAAAGCATATATGGCAATCAAAAAATACAGAAGAAATCATGCAGGAAGAAGAAATATGTCGGTAGTGAAACCGGATGATTTGACCGATAAAAAACCGGAAAAATCTTTAATGGCAATACTATCAAGAAAATATGGAAGAGCTAGAGGAAAGATTTCAGTAAGGCATAAAGGCGGAGGACACAAAAGAAGATATCGCTTGGTTGATTTTAAAATGGATAAGTTTGATATTTCCGGAAAAATCGTAGCCATCGAAAAAGATCCGAATAGGAGCGCTCTGATTGCTTTGGTTGTCTATAAAGACGGGGAAAAAAGATATGTTTTGGCATCTGAAGGAATGCAGAAAGACAAAGAAATAATTTCAGGAGAAAATGTTCCAATTAAGAAAGGAAACAGGACAAAATTAAAAAATATTCCAGTCGGAACTGTCATTTCAAATATAGAAATTCTGGAGAAAAAAGGAGGGCAAATTGCCAGAAGCGCAGGAAGCGGAGCAACTATTATGGCAACAGATGAAAAAATGGCTCAGATAAAACTTTCATCAGGAGAAATACGGTTAGTAAATAAAGAATGTTATGCTACAATAGGTCAAGTGAGCAATTTTGAACATAGTTCAATTAATTTGGGAAAAGCAGGAAAAAGCAGATGGTTGGGAAGACGGCCGGCAGTTAGAGGATCAGCGATGAATCCAGTGGATCATCCTCACGGAGGAGGAGAAGGAAGACAAGGGATCGGACTTAAACATCCAAAAACTCCTTGGGGCAAGCCTGCACTCGGAAAGAAAACAAGAAAGAAGTTTAAATATAGCGATAGATTCATATTAAAGAGAAGAGTTAAAAGATAAATCACGAAACAATCGCAAAAATAATCACGAATAATCTCGAAAAAATTAGAAAAAAATTTCGTGATAGTTCGGGAAATAATTAGTGTAAGTTTAGAGAATTATATTATGTCAAGAAGTCTCAAAAAAGGTCCATTTATAGACGAAAGACTCATCAAGAAAATAAAAGACAAAAAACCTGGAGATAGAAACGTTATTAAAACCTGGTCTAGAGCCTGCACGATTTCTCCAGAAATGATTGGATTTACTTTCGGAGTGCATAATGGCAAGGAATTTATTTCGGTTTATGCTACCGAAGAAATGGTAGGGCATAGATTGGGAGAATTTTCTCCAACCAGGAAATTCACAAGACATGGAGGAAAGATGCAGAAAGAATTGGAAACTGCCGCGAAACAGAAAGAATTAGATGCGGCTAAAGCTGCCAAATTAGCAGATACTAGCAATAAAAAATAGGTTAAATAATTTAAAAGATTAAAATGAAAGTTATAGCTAAGCTCAACAATTTAAGAGTATCTCCAAGAAAGGCAAGACTTGTGACGGATTCTATAAAAGGGATTGATGTTAATGATGCCATTATAAATCTTGGAAATTTGATAAAAAGATCGAGTACCCCGATAGAAAAACTTTTGAAGAGCGCTATTGCTAATGCAGAAAATAATTTTGGATTAGACAAGAATAATTTATACATATATGATATTCGGGTAGGCGAAGGTCCGACTTTAAAGAGATGGCTTCCGAGAGCCTATGGAAGAGCGACGGGACTTCTCAAAAAATCATCAAAAATAAACTTGGTTCTGGAAGAAAGAATTGAAGGGAAAAACAGAAAAACAAAAGAACAAATGGACAAAGAAAAGAAAAAAAGAGAGGAACAGAGGAAAAAAGCAGAAAAAGAAATGATAGAAGAAAGGGAAACTGAAGCTAAAAAAACAACCGTAGCTCCTACAGCCGGAAAGATAATAGAAGAAAAGAAAAGCGCAGAAGGAAAGGGATGGGCAAAAAAAATATTTAGAAGAAAATCAGCATAAATTTAGTTCAAGAAACAATCGCGAAAAATATCTCGAAAAATCACAAATAAAGTTAAAAAATAATTTCGTGATGTTTAGGGAAATAATTAGTTTAGTTTAGAGATTTATATTATTATGGGACATAAAGTTAATCCAAAAGGACTGCGAATAGGAAT
The DNA here is from genome assembly GCA_041657845.1 of Parcubacteria group bacterium. NCBI lineage: Bacteria > Parcubacteria group bacterium. Next base: position 25,914 of record JBBABD010000006.1, on the reverse strand, counting down.
TACAACGAACTGGAGATCCAGGTGGTTTGGCGGCAAAGAATATTCTAAAAATTTGAGAGAGGATATTCAAATTAGAAGATTTGTAATGAAACGCTGGAAAAGCGCAGCTATTGCTGATGTCGAAATCGAAAGATCGGCTGGAACTTTAAAATTGATAATTCAAACCTCTCGTCCTGGAGTTTTAATCGGAAGAGGCGGAACCGGAATTGAGGACATCAGCAAGCTGGTAAAAAAAGAATTTTTTGCCGGAAAGAAAATAGATTTAAAAATAGAAGCTCAAGAAATAAAACAATTCGAAGAAAATGCATCGCTGGTTTCCCAACAAATCGCAGAACAGCTTGAAAAAAGAATGCCCTTCAGAAGAATACTCAAATCATCCATCGAACAGGTTATGAAATCAAAGAATGTCAAGGGAGTAAAATTGGAAATTTCAGGACGGCTTGGCGGAGCGGATATGTCGAGAAGAGAATGGCTTTCAAAAGGATCGATTCCCCTCCATACTCTCAGAGCCGATGTCGATTTTGCAAGAGCTACCGCTAACACAACCTATGGAACCACAGGAGTAAAAGTTTGGATATACAAAGGAAAAGTATTTAATAAATAAGATGAGAGAAAAAATCGCATGTTAATGCCGAAAAAAGTAAAACATAGAAAAGTCCAAAGAGGCGGAAAGATTAGAGGCATGGCCACAAAAGGAAATGAGGTCAGCTTTGGAAGTTTCGGACTCAAGGCAATGGACGGAGGACTAGTTTCTGCTCGCCAGATTGAAGCAGCTCGGCGCGCCATGACTAGATACATAAAAAGAGGCGGAAAGATTTGGATAAGAATTTTCCCGGATAAACCGATGACCAAAAAAGGAGATGAAACTCCTATGGGAAAAGGAAAAGGAAGTGTCGATCATTTTGTCGCTAAGATTAAGGCCGGGAGGGTATTATTTGAAATGGATGGAGTTTTAGAAAGCGTAGCTAGCGAAGCAATGAGGCTCGCGTCTCACAAATTATCGGTCAAAACTAAATTTATAAAAAAGTAGAATTTTTTAATATGGCTGAAAAGAATAAAGTAAAATTTGAAGAAATAAGCAAAGGAGAAATTGAAAAGTTTCTCGAGGATGGGCAAACAAGGATTACCAAGCTCAGATTTGATATTTCTTCGAAACAGATAAAAAATCACAGAGAATATCGAAATACGAAAAGAGACATTGCCAGAGCTATGACCGCACTCAAAAGCAAGGAAGAATAATTAATGACGATATATTTTATGGATAAAAAATTAAAGACAACTAGAGGAAGAGTAACCGGAGACAAAATGGATAAAACTATTATTGTGTCAGTGGGCAGCTTTAAAACTCATCCCAAATATATGAAGAAGTACAAATCAACCAAGAAATACAAAGTCCATGATCCGGAAAATAAACATAAGATTGGAGATGTGGTTGAGTTTTCTGAGTGCAAGCCAATTAGTAAAGATAAAAGATTCAAAATAGTTTAATTTTATGAGAATAAGAAAAGGCGATCAAATTCAAATAATTGCAGGGAAAGACAAGGGAAAAAGCGGAAAAGTTCTGCGCGTTATTCCCGAGAAGTTTAGGATTGTTGTTGAGGGTTTGAATCTGATAAAAAAACATATGAAGCCGAAAAAAGGAGGGGAAAAGGGCCAGAGAGTTGAAATTCCTGCATCAATCAATATTTCAAACACAATGCTCGTTTGCTCTAAATGCGGAAAATTGACCAGAATTGGTTTTAAAGTCGATAAAAATGAAAAATTAAGAATTTGTAAAAAATGTAAAAGTGAAATATAAAAATTTAAATCACAAAACAATCGCGAAAACAATCGCGAATAATCCCGAAAAAATCAAGAGACAAATTGTTTGGTGATATTTCGAGAAATAATTAGTGTAGTTTAGAGAATTTATTAATATGATTCAAGCAGAAACAAGATTAAAATCAGCTGATAATACGGGAGCCAAGATTATTGAATGTTTCAAGGTTCTAGGCGGTTCCAAGAGAAGATATGCCGGTATTGGAGATATTGTTGTTGCTTCAGTTAAATCAGCCGAACCGAGAGGAATGGTCAAAAAAGGTGATAAAGTTAGGGCGGTTATAGTCAGAACAAAAACTCCGCTTCGAAGAAAAGACGGTTCTTATATCCGATTCGATGAAAATGCAGCGGTTATTGTCGATGGAAAGGAACCAAAAGGAACTCGTATTTTTGGGCCAGTCGCCAGGGAATTAAAAGAAAAGGGATATGGCAAGATAATTTCATTAGCTCCAGAAGTATTATAAATATGAAAATAATTCCAGCTAAAATTAGATATAAAGAAACAGTTGTTCCGGAAATGAAGAAAATTTTTGGATATACCAATGATATGGCAGTTCCCAAAATAGAGAAATGCGTGATTAATGTCGGAACGGGAAATATTCTTAAGGAGACTGAAAAAATTGATGAAATCGTTGCTTCTTTCAACGAAATTTGCGGACAAAAAGCGGTGAAAACAAAAGCCAAAAAAGCTATAGCCGGATTTAAAATAAGAGTGGGATTGGAAATTGGAGTGAAAGCAACGCTAAGAGGAAAAAGAATGTGGAATTTTATCGATCATTTGGTAAATTTTGCTCTTCCTAGAACTAGAGATTTTCAAGGAATAGAACTTAGATCAATCGATGATAATGGGAATATGAACTTGGGAATAAAGGAACACATTATCTTTCCTGAAATATCGCCGGAAAAAGTAAAAAATATTTTCAGTTTTCAAATTAATATCACAACCGATGCAAAGAGCAGGAAAGATGCTATAGAGCTTTTTAGGCTATTAGGGTTTCCGATGAAACAATAATCACGAAACAATCGCGAAAATAATCGCGAATAATCCCGAAAAATTAAAAATAAATTGTTTAGTGATATTTCGAGAAATAATTAGTGTAAGTTTAGTGAATTAAAGTATATGGCAAAGACCTCAACAATTGCAAGATCAAAGAAAAAACCTAAATTTTCCACGAGGGCTGTTAATCGTTGCTGGAAATGCGGAAGAAAACGAGGATATCTTAGGAAATTTGACCTTTGCAGAATTTGTTTTAGAGAATTAGCAAGTAAAGGGGAAATCCCGGGAGTACGAAAATCAAGCTGGTAAAATGATAAATCGCGAAACAATCGCGAAAAATATCTCGAAAATCACGAAATAATAAAAGTAATAAGTTTAGTGATAATTCGGGAAATAATTAGTCTAGTTTAGTGAATATACAATTATGTTAGATCCAATTAGCGATATGTTAACACGAATAAGAAACGCTCAGAAAGCCGGGCATAGCGAGGCAGTTTTTCCATTTTCCAATTTAAAATTGGCTGTTGCCAAGATTTTGGAAAAAGAAAATCTTGCTGATTTTGTCGAAGTGGTTAAGAGCAATGAAGAAAGCAAATTTGATAGGATAAGAATAGTTTTGAAATATGAAAAAGTTGGAAATAATAAAAAAATACCAGTTATCACTGAAATAAAAAGAGTGAGCAAAGAAGGGAAAAGGATATATCTAAAGAAAGATGAGATTAAAAAAATTAAAAATGGATTCGGTATCGCTGTAATTTCGACGTCAAAAGGCGTAATGACCGGAAAAGAAGCAAGAAAATTGGGATTAGGCGGGGAATATATTTGCGAAGTTTGGTAATGATTTGAATCACGAAACAATCGCGAAAATAATCGCGAAAATAATCGCGAATAATCCCGAAAAATTAAAAATAAATTGTTTAGTGATATTTCGAGAAATAATTAGTGTAAGTTTAGAGAATTTACTAATATGAGTAGAATAGGAAAAAAACCAATTGAGATTAAAAGCGACGTTAAAGTCGAGCTTAAAGACGGGATTGTTAATGTCGCCGGTCCTAAAGGCTCTTTGAATTTTAAATTTAGCGATGAAATGGAAATTAATATTTCCGAAAAGGAAGTTTCTGTTCTCAAAAAAGGGAATTCAAAAAATGTTTCAGCTCTTTGGGGAACAACTGCTAGGATAATCGAAAATATGATCAAGGGAGTAACGGAAGGATATCAAAAACAGTTGGAACTTAATGGTGTGGGATATAGAATGGCAATTCAGGGGAAGAAAATTAATATGGCGTTAGGTTTTTCTCACCCGGTAATTGTTGATGTTCCGGAAGGAATTGAAGCAAAGATCGAAAATAACATTATGACAATTTCCGGAATAGACAAACAAGAAGTCGGCCAATTTGCTGCTACCATAAAAAAATTCAAGCCCGTTGAGCCATATAAAGGGAAAGGATTCAGATATGTCGGCGAAATAGTCAGAAGAAAAGAAGGAAAGAAATCCGGGTCAACAAGCTAGTTAAACGTTGAAAACGTTCAAGCCGCTCAAAACGTTCAAAGCGATTTGAATGAGCAAAGCGATAGAACGCTTAGAACATTAGAACAAATTTATGATTATAGATAGGAAAAAATTAAGAGAGAAGCGAAAAAGGAGAATTAGGGCCAAGATTTTCGGCACAGCCAAAAGACCCAGGCTTTGTGTTTTTATCAGTCTGAAAAAAGTTTATGTCCAAGCTATTGATGATAAGAAAGGCAACACTATAGTATCAGCCGATCTCAAAGAAGCTAAAGGAAAAAACAATATCGAAGGATTGAGGAAGCTGGGCAAGGTTGTTGCGAAGAAATGCATCGATAAAAAAATTTCTGAAGTGGTTTTTGATAGAGGCGGATACAAATATCACGGGAAAATTAAAGCATTTGCGGATAGTGCAAGAGAAGGCGGACTTAAATTTTGATAGGTTGATTCATATAAGTTTAAGATAAAATAATTAGTGATATTTAGAGAAATAATTAATGTAGTTTAGTGAGCTATATCATTATGAGTAGAAACAATAACGGAAAATTCAAGAAAAGGGAAAAACCGGAGTTTGAACAAAAACTTCTGGATCTTGCTCGTGTAACCAGGGTAGTGAAAGGCGGAAGAAGATTTCGATTTAGGGCAACTTTGGTTATCGGGGATAGAAAAGGGAGAGTGGGAGTGGGTGTTTCCAAGGGATCTGATGTTTCTGATGCAATTGAAAAATCTTATAATGATGCCAAGAAAAATATTATAAACGTGAAAATGAGCGGCAAAACCATTCCTCATGATGTATTGATTAAGCTGGGAAGCGCAAGGGTAATGCTTAGACCGGCGCAAGAAGGGCGGGGAATAATTGCCGGAGGAGCGGTTAGAGCCGTTGTTGATTTAGCAGGAATTCATGATATTGTTTCGAAATCGATGGGAACGTCTAACAAATTAAACGTAGCTAGGGCGACAGTAGCCGCATTAAAAAGTTTAAAAGAGAATAAAGCTAGCCAAGCTTAATTAAAAATTTTATGCAAATTCACGAATTAAAACTTAAGAATAAAAAGAAGAGAAAGACTATCGGAAGAGGCGGAAAAAGAGGGACTTATTCCGGCAGAGGAAACAAAGGGCAAAAAGCCAGATCAGGAGGAAAAGCCATAGATCCTTTGTTTGAAGGTGGAAGATCTTCTTTAATTGAAAGACTCAAAAAGGTCAGAGGATTTAAATCCCCGCATTCCAAAAAAATTAACATAAATCTCATTGATTTGGAGAAAAATTTCAAAAATGGCGATACGGTTAGTATTAAAAGTTTAATGGAAACCGGTCTTATAGGCAAAATAGAATCAAGAAAAGGAATAAAAATACTTGGAACAGGAAAACTTACAAAGAAACTTGTTATAGATAAAGAAATATCGATGTCTGAATCTGCTAAAAAAGCCATAGAGAAATAACTTACGCGTTTGGTTGTCATTCCTGGCTTGACCAGGAATCTACGCTTTCAAATTTCACCAATCTAATGCTTATACATTAAACTTGTGATTATCGTTTGTGTAGATTCCTGCTTTCGCAGGAATGACATAATTATTATTGAAATGCGTAATTCCTAAGAGAAATAAAAAAGGTTAATTAGATGTTTGAGAAATTAGTTCAAATTTTTAAAGTAAAGCAACTTCGAAACAAGATATTTTTCATACTTGGACTTTTGGTGGTATTTAGGATTGCAGCGGCCATTCCGGTACCGGGAGTGAACACGCAGCAGCTTAAACAACTTTTTGAAGGCAACCAGTTTTTGGGACTTCTTAATATTTTTTCCGGAGGCGGGCTTAGCAATATCTCCATTGTTCTTTTGGGCGTTGGACCATATATCACCGCTTCTATCATAATGCAGCTTTTGACGATGATCATTCCGCGTCTGGAACAGATTTATAAGGAAGAAGGCGAAGCGGGAAGGCAAAAATTTAATATGTGGACCAGATGGATTACGATTCCGCTGGCAGCGCTTCAGTCTTTTGCAATGATCAGCCTTCTTCGTTCCCAGCAGGTCTTGGGAGATCTCACTCAATTCAATATTATAATGATAATAATTATCGCTACTACGGGTACTGTATTTTTGATGTGGCTAGGAGAGCTTATCACCGAAAAGGGAATTGGCAACGGAGTGTCTCTAATAATTTTCGCGGGAATAGTGGCCAGTCTCCCGGGAAGCTTAAGCCAGCTTTTTTCCGTTTTTGATTCTACCAAATTTTTTACTTATTTAATTTTTGCAATAGTGGCGATTATTACCATAGCTGGAGTCGTTATGGTTTCCGAAGGACAGAGGAACATTCCTGTTTCTTATGCCAAGAGAATAAGAGGCAACAAAATGTATGGCGGAGTTTCTTCTCATCTTCCTCTTCGCGTTAATCAAGCCGGAGTAATCCCAATTATCTTCGCTATTTCCATAATGCTTTTTCCCGGAATGATAGCCAATTTTTTGATGCAAGTGAAAAATACGACAATAGCAAACATTGCTACTTCTGTGAATAATATTTTTCAGAATCAGTTGTTTTATGGAGTGATGTATTTTATTCTTGTCGTACTTTTCACCTATTTTTATACAGCCGTGGTCTTTGATCCTCACCAAATTTCCGAAAATCTCCAAAAGCAGGGAGGATATGTTCCGGGTATACGCCCAGGAAAAAATACAGCCGATTATCTCTATAAAATAATGAACAGGATAACCCTGACAGGGTCATTGTTTCTTGGTTTAATTGCGGTATTGCCTTTGTTTATCAGGGCTGTGAGCGGAATAAGCACAATTGCGATTGGCGGAACCAGTGTTTTGATTGTTGTTTCAGTTGTTATTGAAACAATCAAACAAATTGAAAGTCAGCTGGTTATGAGAGACTATGAAGGATTCTGATAGAAACTAATTAACACGAATTATAGGCGAATTTACACGAATCACGAATATAAATTTAACAATATTTTGTGGTTAATGTAAATTTGTTTTTAATTTGTGAAAATTAGCGATTTATGAATTTAATTATCTTGGGGCAACAAGGAAGCGGGAAGGGGACGCAAGCGTTATTTCTAGCGGAGCATTTTGGCGCAACTCATATCGAATTAGGGAGAATGCTTCGAAAAATGGCGAAAGAAGATAGCGAACTGGGAAGAGAATTGCATGAAATTGTCCATATTAAAAAAGAATTAGTTTCTGATGAGGTTGTTTTGAGATCTCTGATAGAAGAGTTCAGGAAAGTTATTCCAGAAAAAGGAATTATTTTGGATGGAGCTCCTCGCAGAGTTGAACAAATAAAAGAAGTAGAGCAAGCTTTTGCTGATTCGGGAAGAAAAATAGACAAAATAATATTTCTGAATATTTCCGACGAAGAATCAATCGAGAGAGTTTCCCGGCGATATAGCTGTCCAAAATGCCGTAAGCATTTTGTTTTGGGGGAAAATTTACAGGATCCCAACGATCTATGTCCGGATTGTGGAAGCTGTGTGGAAAAAAGAAAAGATGATACGGAAGAGGGTATCAAAAAAAGATTATCTATTTTTCGAGAGCAAACGCTTCCAGTCGTGGAATATTATAGAAACAAAGGTGTATTAATAGAAATTGATGGAACAAAAAGTAAGAAAGAAGTTTTTGATGATATCATAAGCAAGATATAATAATCTATGGTTACCATTAAAACCGGGGAGCAAATAGGAAAAATCAGAGAGAGCTGCAAGAGGCTCGCGCTGGTAATGAATGAGATTGAAAAGAACATAAAAATTGGAATTGATACTCTTTCTCTTGATAAAATAGCCGAAGATGCGATACTGAAGCTGGGAGGAATTCCGGCTTTTAAAAATTACGGATCCGATGTCGGTGATCCATTTCCGGCTTCAATTTGCGCATCTATCAATGACGAGATAGTTCATGGAATTCCTTCGGAAGAAATAATTCTCAGGGAAGGGAATATTTTAAAAGTGGATGTAGGAATGAAATATGAAGGAATGTTTTCTGATATGGCCAGGACTTTTGCGGTAGGGAAGATTGATAAGAAAGCGCGAAAACTTATTGAGATAACGGAAAAATCTTTTTGGGAAGGAGTTTCTAAAATAAAAAATGGCGCAATGCTGAGCGATTATTCAAAAGCGGTTCAAAAATATGTTGAGCAGAATGGTTTTTCGGTGGTGAGGGATCTGGTCGGACATGGAATAGGAACCAAGCTTCACGAAGATCCGCAGGTTATGAATTATTGGGGAAAAGGCTATTATCAAGATTTGAAATTAAAATCCGGAATGGTTTTGGCGCTTGAGCCGATGGTTAATGAAGGAAGCTACCATTTGACTATCGAAAAAAACGGCTGGGTATTTAAAACCAAAGATGGGAAACTCAGCGCACATTACGAAAACACGGTTTTGGTTACTGATGATGGATATGAAATTTTGACAAAATAAAATCCCCATCTCCACGCCAGCAAATGCTTTTGTGAAAATGGGGAGTTGGTTACGGCGCGAGCTTTGTTAAGCTCACAACCGGAGCTGGTCGAACGTCAAGGCGGTACGCCTCAGCGAAATTCATAATCCTTCGAATGGAATCCCTCTTGATGATTCCATTGGAAAGATCCCGTTTGACATCCCAGTAGACTGAATCTTCGTATCCAGCAGAGATACAAAGTTCAATCCATTTCCTGGCCATCCTTACCTCTTCTTTGGTGAGATAGTTTATTTTTTGACCAGGAATGAGTTTTTCCATTGCGGGATTTGCTTCCCGCAACAGATTGACATCTTGCCGAATTCCAGAAACTTCAGAAACGGTTCTGGCGATTCTCTGCCAGCCATCTCCTTTCCGAATAGTGTACTCAGCTGACTCAGCAACTGAGCTAAGGCAAAAGGCAATAGCGCAAACAAAAATAAAAAAAGAACCTTTTTTCATGATATGTGTCCTCCTCGTTGTTTTTTATTTTTGCAACCTATAATACTATCATATATTTAACTTTATGTCAATAGATGAAAAAAACCTTAATATAAGCCATATTTTGGGCATTGATTATGGAAAATCAAATGTTGGCTTGGCTTTGGCGGATAGTGAGACAAAGATGGCCTTTGCTTATGAAACCCTAAAAAACGACAAAAATCTGATGGATAATTTGAAAGAAATTATAAATAAAGAGAATGCAAGCAAAATAGTAGTAGGAATTCCATCATACTCAACAGAAGGAAGTGTTGAAAAAGAAGCTAAAAAATTAGGGGAATTTCTTCAAAATAGCTTAAAAATTGAAGTTTTCTATCAAAATGAGATGTTTACCACCAAAATAGCGCAGAGGAATTTGATAGAAAAAGGGATGAAGGGAGTCAACAAATTCGATGACAATGAGTCGGCCAGAATAATACTCCAAGAGTGGCTGGATAATAGAAAATAGTTGCCATTTTTTGCTTCAATAAAGCCAAAATATTACAATGTGAATTGACGGATTGCGCTTGTTTTGATACACTTATATAAGTTTTAAATGTTAAATTTGATTAAATGAAAATTTTAAATATAGCTCAAATTGCTGTTAGTTTGCTTTTGATGGTATCGATCTTGCTTCAGAACAGGGGATCCGGACTTTCGGCTACTTTCGGAGGAGATTTCGGCGGATATTATACCAAAAGAGGAATGGAAAAATTCTTGTTCTATCTTTCAATAATCCTGTCTGTCGGATTCTTGGGATTATCAATAGCCAGTTTTGTTTTATCAAATAAATAGATAAATCTTTAATTTTAAACATATTAGTACCGCTGAAAAAATTAAGTTTTTCTTTTCTAGGAACTGGCTCAAGATGAGCAAGTTTCTTAATTTCAAGGAGAAATTGGTAGTTGTTACTTTAATCTTTATAATTATCGGTTCTCTTGTATTCTGGTTATCAAGTCTTTATATCGGTTTCACGAAGCCTATCCCTAAAAAAGGAGGAGAATATGTCGAAGGAGTTGTCGGTCAGCCTTTGTATGTCAATCCATTGCTTTCGCAAACAAGCGAAGCTGATTCTGATTTAGTTCAGCTTATTTATAGCGGACTTTTTAAATATGATTCGGAAGGAAAATTAGAGAAAGATCTAGCGGAAAGTTATGAAATTTCTGAAGACCAGAAAACATATACAGTGCATTTGCGAGAAAACTTATTTTGGCATGATGGAACTCCGCTAACTGCAGAAGACGTTTTTTTCACTGTAAGCGTTCTCAAAGATCCAGCCTACAAGAGCCCTTTGAGGCAAAATTGGCAGGGAATTGATGCCTCCAAAATTGATGATTACACCTTGAATTTCAACATCAGCAGTCCATATTTCGGATTTCTTAATAATCTGACAGTCGGCATACTCCCCAAGCATATCTGGGGAAACATTGCTCCGGAAAAATTTTCTTTGGCCGATTATAACTTAAAGCCGGTTGGGTCCGGGCCGTATAAAGCTGTCGATTTTCAAAAAAGTTCAACCGGGGAAATTCTTTCCTATAATCTAAAAGCTTTCGATAAATATTACGAAGGAGAGCCGTATATTTCCAGAGTTGTTTTTAATTTTTATCCCGATGAAGACGCGATGCTTGCGGCATACAATAAAAAAGAAATCAAAGGGATGGAAACTATTGATTCTGATAAGATCGGCAGCATAAAAAACAAAAAAAGCACAGTAGTGAAAGAGATTAACTTCCCCCGCTATTTTTCTATATTTTTTAATAAGACGAAAAGCATTCCATTGGCTAGCGATTCTGTAAGATATGCACTGTCTCATGCGGTCAATAGGAAAGAAATAATAAAGCAAGTGCTCAAGGATAAAGGAGTGGAAATATTTTCTCCCTTCCTGCAGTCAATGAATGAAACTAATGGCGATATAGATAAAAGGGATTTTGATTTGGAAAGGGCGAGAGAACTTTTGGATCAAGCTGGATGGAAATTGAAAGACGGGGAAACAATAAGAGAAAAAAATAACGTTAAGCTCCAATTTAAAATTTATACTGCTGATTTTCCGGATCTTGTCGAAACAGCGGATATCTTGATCAAACAATGGAAGGAGATTGGCGTAGATGCAAGCGTAGAAAGCTTGTCTGCTATCGATTTGCAACAGAACTATATTCGTCCTCGTGAATATGAAGCTCTTCTTTTTGGACAAGATTCAAGTTTTGAACCGGACATTTATTCTTATTGGCACTCAAGCCAGAAATCCGATCCAGGATTTAATTTAGCGATGCTTGACAATAAAGATGCCGATAACTTGCTTCGCGATATAAGGCAGGAGCTAGATATGGAAAAAAGAATAGAAAAATATAAGAAGTTTCAAAAAATCATATCGGACGAAGCGTTAGCGGTTTTTCTCTATAGCCCGTATTATCTTTATCCTGTTTCAAGCGAAGTAAAAGGAATAGATGTGAAAAATATAAATTCTCCTTCGAATAGGTTTTGCAATATCAATAAGTGGTATATCAACATAGCGAGAGTTAGAGAATAATCAATAAAAATAAAAATATGAAAATTGACTTCACAAATGCTGGCAAGCATTATGCGTCTAGGACTCATGAAAAAATGAAAGAAGTCCTTATGGATATTCAAGGCGCGGGACCTGCCGTTCATTATTATATGATCCGAGGAGGGTCGCATCAGAAAAATATAACCGTTTGGGAGCCAGGAACAGTATCCGGAGAATACATAAAAACATACGGACATTATCATGTGGGAGATTTGAGCGAAACATATCAAATTGTTTATGGCTATGGAGTCGCGCTTCTTCAAAAATTAGCCGAAAATGAAAATGGGGAAATGATTTCAGATATTGTAGAGGAATTTAAGGCAATCCCGGTTGAAGCGGGGCAAACTGTATTTATGCCCTCTAAATTCGGCCACCTGCTGGCCAATATTGGAGAAACATATTTCGTTACCGCTGATGACAGCCCGGTAGATTTTGAAGACAAGGATCCGGCTAGTTTTCCGGGACACGCAGACTATGAACTGGTAAAAAAAATGAGAGGTTTTGCCTATTATGTCGTTGAGCATAATGGAAAACCGGCTCTCAAAAGGAACCCTCTTTACAAAAGTATTGCCAAAGAAGATCTGGGCGGCTTGACAATGCTAGAATAACGTGCTAGTATTAGACATCTAAGTTATTCTTCTATATTTCAGTCTAAAAAAACTTCAAATATAAATTAAAAGCTTTTTTATGTATTGCATTATTCTTTGTGGAGGTTCGGGAACCCGGCTTTGGCCATTATCCCGAAAAAACTTTCCTAAGCAGTTTTTGAAGCTTTACAGTGACAAGTCGCTTCTTCAAGAGACATTTTTGCGGATGAAAGAAGTTGTTCCGCAAGAAAACATATACTTCGTCACGAACGAAGAAAACCAATATAATGTTCTGAATCAAATTAAAGAGGTGTATGAGGATTTTAAGGAATCTCGAGTTATTCGAGAACCCAAAAGCCTTGACACCATGCCTGCGATAACATTGGCCGTTAAATATCTCCAAGAAATTATTAAGATAGATGAGATGGCTCCAATTATCGAGGTTCATTCAGATCATTATATTGGCGACAAGGAAAATTATGTGAAAATTGCCAAAAATGCGCTTTCCAAGGTGAAAAACAATTTGGGAGCGATCGGAATTATTCCGACCATGGCGCATACCGGCTTGGGATATATTAAAAAAGGAGAAAAGATAGATGATTATTTCAAAGTCGAAGCGTTTAAAGAAAAGCCCGACAAGAAAACCGCGCAAGAATTTGTGGACAGCGGGCAATATCTCTGGAATGCGGGAATGTATCTTTTTAATACTAAGACTTTTTCCGAAGAGCTCGAAAGATATGTTCCGGAAATTTATTCAGCTTTTTCGAAAAGCTATGAAGATTTTTGCGCTAATTTTTCAGATCTTCCGTCAGTTGCCATCGATGTGGCTCTCAGCGAAAAATCGGACAGGATGGTTGTGTTTGAGGGGGAATTCGGCTGGAGCGATATTGGAAGTTTTGACGTTTTGGCGGAAATACTCAGCCAGAAAAAAGATAGCAATCCAAAACATCTTTCCATTGACTGCAAAAATGTTTTTGTCCATTCGGTAAACAATGGGCTAGTTGTCACTTCCGGAGTGGAGGATATAATTATTATCGAAAACAATGACAGTATTCTGGTGCAAAAAATGGGAGAAAGCAATGACGGAGTAAAAAAAGTGGTTGAATACCTCAAAGAGAAAAAAATGCCGGAACTTAGTGACAGTATAATTGTTTACCGGCCGTGGGGTAAATATGAAGTATTGATAGACAAATTAGGATACAAAGTAAAAAAAATTACTGTTAATCCGGAATCAAGACTGAGCCTGCAATCGCATAGAAAAAGAACGGAAAATTGGATTGTAGTAAAAGGTAATGCCAGAGTTTTCAACGGAGGTTCCGTGGCTGATATTAAAGAAGGGGAAGGCGTATTTATACCGATTGGAAGTAAACATCGGCTGGAAAATATGGGAAAAGAAATACTGGAAATTATTGAAGTGCAAACAGGAAGCTATCTTGAGGAAGACGATATTGTGCATTACGAGGATGATTATAACAGGGAATAAAACTTTGGATAATTTTCAATTTTCAAATACCAATTTTCAATGAAATCACAATGATTTAATTTTCAAACATTGTAAATTTTTTAATTGAAAATTCATTGAAAATTTATCGCTGGGCTTGTGGTGGAATTGGTATACACGTACGTTTCAGGTGCGTATGGGCGTAAGCCCGTGAGAGTTCAAGTCTCTCCAAGCCCACATCTTCTTAACTTTTTAAAAATTAAAAATAGATCATGCTTTGTGGCGTAAATTTTTATGTTCCATGTTCCATGCTTTATGTTTTATGAAAAATATGAATACAACAAGAAGAAAACCAAAAAAAGGGTTTGATTTGCCCCGCGACGGATCGCTTTCAAAAGTGCCCCAGCAAATGAAATCAGGAGAAAGAAATCGTCCTCAAAAAAATAATCCGCAATTGAATTATCAAAAAATTCAATCAGCCGGAGAAAAACCCAAGGGGAATCTCCGTATTACTCCAATGGGAGGAAACGAAGAAGTGGGAAGAAATATGACCATATTTGAATATGATGGGGACATCATAATTTTGGATATGGGAATAATGTTTCCCGAGGAAGATATGCCGGGAATTGACTATATCATTCCCAATATAAGCTATCTCAAGGGAAAAGAAAAAAATATCCGAGGAGTGATTTTCAGTCACGGGCATCTTGATCATATCGGAGCGGCTCCGATTTTACTTCGGGAACTCGGTTATCCGCCGATTGTCGGACGCGATTTAACGCTGGCCTTGGTCAAAAAAAGGCTGGAAGATTTCGAAAAAAATTCCGTTCAGAATCTCAAAATCATCAGAGTGAATTCAGTTTCCGACAAAATAAGATTGGGAAAATTTGCCATTGAATTTTTCGATGTGGAACATTCAGTGATGGATGCGGTCGGAGTGATTATCAAAACTCCGGACGGAACAGTTATTCATCCGGGGGACTGGACGATGGACAAAAATCCGGATAGAAACGAGGCAGTTTCTTACGGACACCTTGCCAACCTTCCTTCTCCGCGGATACTTATGCTGGAAAGTCTGGGAGCTACTGACACGAAACCGGTTAGTAAATCAGAGGTTGAAATGTACAAAAATCTGGATGAACTAATAAGTACAGCCAAAGGGATGGTGATTATTGGAGCTTTTTCTTCTCAGATTGAGCGAATTGGAAAGATTATTGAATATGCGGAAAGCATCGGCAAGAAAGTGGCTTTAGATGGATATAGTATGAAGATGAATATTGAAATTGCCAAGGAATTGGGCTATATCAAAGCGCACAAAAAAACTTTGATTTCCGTGAATGATATTCACAAGTATTCGAGAAATAAAGTGGTGGTTATTTGCACCGGAGCTCAGGGCGAAGGAAATGCGGTGCTTTCTCGAATTGTTAATGATGAGCATCGTTTTGTGCAAGTTTTGAAAGATGACACAATTATATTTTCCTCATCGATTGTCCCAGGAAATGAACGCACAGTGCAAAGACTCAAAGATGATTTGTATCGAAAATGCGACAATGTGATTCATTCGGAAATCTTGGATGTTCACATTAGCGGTCATAGCAATGCAACTGATATTCAGGAAGTTTTGCGTGAAATCAAACCGGATTTCTTTCTGCCGGTCTATGGCAATCACTATATGCTCAAGGAAGCGGCCAAATTGGGAGAAAAAGTCGGCATTCGAAAGGAAAATATTTTCGTTTTGGATAATGGAGAACAGCTTGAGGTGCATGATAGAAAAGCCAAGATATTTGCGAAAAAAGTTGATACTAATTATGTGATGGTTGATGGACTGGGTGTGGGTGATGTGGGTGAAGTGGTTCTTCGCGATAGGCAGGTTTTGGCCAAGGATGGGATGTTTACGATTGTGGTGATTATTGACAGGGCAACGAAAAAAATTATCGGCAATCCGCAGATTACTTCTCGCGGTTTCATCTATGTTAAAGAAAATTTTGATTTGGTAAATGCAACCAAAAAAGTGGTGGAAAAAGTCATTCACGACAAAACTTCTCCGGATATGAACATCAACTGGGATTATGTGAAGAACAACATCCGCGAATCAGTCGGCTCATTTCTCTATATGAAGACACAAAGACGTCCGATGATATTGCCGGTAGTTATTGAAGTGTAAAATCTTTGTATGGTCTCAAAAAACGCCCCGATTATTTTCGGAGCGTTTTTGTTTAATGAAAGAAATAAAAGAAAACTAATCTTCAAATTCAATGCTTTTCAGCATAGAGTCATATATTTCTATAATGTCGCTAGTAAGCGAAGCGCCAACATTAGTAAATCCGTATAAAATCGAATGTTTTGTTCCATCATGAGAGAATTGAGTCAAGAGAAAAATCTTATTTCCTCTTTTGAAATATTTTGTTGTTGCTTGTTCGCAAGAAACTTTAATTTCCTTGGAGTAATACAGTTCCCATGTTCCAGGGATTTCGATGTCTGCGAATTTCTTACTTTTCCACTGAAATCTTTCACCTTCATCCGAACCAAGGAATGTTATTACATCGTCCGGATTTATTCTTTCGTCTAAACTTACAAAGCTAGACTGTATCCAATTGTTTGGAATGCGGATTAAATATTTATGCGTCTTGTTGTAGTAAGCTTCGTAACCTTCAATAGCTGACTTATCTTGATTGGTAAGCGCTGACTGGCACATTGTTCCTTTTCGGGGGATAATCTGGATAGTTTTCAATATTTTTTTGGCTGTTTCCAATTCTGGAACGTTCGCTATATTTGAGTTGCTTTGATTGTTGATAGAAAAGGATGCATTAAAAAAATGCTTTTCATCTTTAGTTTGGGATGATCCAGTGCTTGGAAAAAATAATTCTAAGGTTTTTCCTTCAAATACAAGCTTTGTTATATCCGTTTCTTTGCCTAATATGGTAATTTTTCCATCTTTAACAAAGTCTCCAGCTCCAATTCCCGTACGACCGGAAATAGAAAATGGATCGTTCTTTTCTTTGATTCCCCAGTGAAGAAAATATTTTTCTCCAGGGCTGTAAATAACGATTGATTTTACATTTTGTTCAATGACCTCGTTGTAACCGGATGATTCCTCAACCTTCCAATCGGCCGGGTATTTTAATTTATAGCCAATTTCGCTATTGATATAAGTTTTCCATCCCACGTATTCATTAATTTGGCCGTTGTTGCTCTGGCCACTTTCTTTCTCAGATGTTTTGTCGTTGGAGTTGGCGCTAGTATATTTTTCGGAAAAAAGATCAAAACCGCTATCCGTTTCGTTTTTATCTTGAGAAGAATTTTCTGGAGTTGCTTGTTGATTCACTTGTTGGCTAGTCTTATCGGGCTGGCCTTCCTTCGCGTAATTGCTAAAGCTTATGTAAAATATATATCCCGATAGGATTAGTATGATAGCAATAGCTGCTATCATCGGAATACTTGCTTTTTTTGGCACTTCAGATTTGTTTTCATTCAGGGGCGCATTGGTTTTGTTTGTTTCTTCCATATTTATTTTTTATTTTTTTATATTTATATTATACCACATTTTTGTTTTTTGATGAAAGCGATTTGGTTTGCCAGAGACGTAAGAATATTATATTATAATATTATGAGTAAAAAACGTATATTCTCGGGAATTCAACCGAGTGGGAATTTGCATATTGGAAACTATCTGGGAGCTATCAAAAATTGGGTCAAGCTTCAGGACGAATTTGAGTCAATTTTTTGCGTGGTGGATATGCATGCCATTACTGTTCTGCAAGATCCGGAAGAACTGAAAAAGAAAACGATTGAAGTAGCCAAAGCCTATTTGGCTTCAGGGATCGATCCGGAAAAATCTAGCATCTTTATCCAGTCGCAAGTTTCACAGCACGCTGAATTGGCTTGGATTTTGAATACAGTTGCAAAAGTGTCTGAAATGGAAAGAATGACGCAATTTAAAGATAAATCCCAGAAAAATCAAGAAGGAGTAGGAATGGGTCTTTTTGATTATCCAGTTTTGATGGCGGCGGATATACTTCTGTATGACACAGAAAAAGTTCCAGTAGGAGAGGATCAGGTTCAGCACGTGGAAATGACAAGGACTTTGGGTAGAAGGTTTAATCAAAAATTTGGAGAAACTTTTGTGATCCCGGAACCGCATATTACGAAAGAGGGGATGAGGATAATGGGATTGGATGATCCGACAAATAAAATGTCAAAGTCAGCCGAGTCGGAATATAACTATATCGCTCTCACGGATGATGCGGAGGCGATTCGAAAGAAAATCAAGAAAGCGGTGACAGATTCAGGTAGTGAAATAAAATATCAAGACGATAAGCCAGCTTTAAAAAACTTAATCAATATTTATTCTGCTTTTGCCGATAAAGCTCCGGAAGAAATTGAAAAGATCTATGAAGGCAAGAGTTATGCGGAATTTAAAGATGGACTAGCGGAAATTATCATTGAAAAACTAAAGCCAATTCAGGAAAAAATGAAAGCGTTAAGTGATGAGGAAGTTTTAGAAATTTTACGAAAAGGTGCGGAAAAAGTCCGGCCGATTGCTAAAGCGAAGCTGGATGAAGTGAAGAAAAGAGTCGGGTTCATATTATAGTTTTTTTACTTTTCTATTTTAAAGGAGCTGCGGTTTTCCGCAAGCTCCCGTTTTTTCATCGAAGATCTAGCCATTTTTGTACTAGCGGTATTCTTAGAACTAGCACCGCTAGACCGGTGAACACTGCTCCCGTTAAGCCTTGCAGCCACACTTCTTCCCATTTCGCTAATCCTTTTATTAGATCGTGCAAATCCTTCGAAATTAATAAAAGAAACAGAAAAATGAGAATTAAAGAAATATACAAATCATCCCTTCTTTTTTTCATTTGAAATCCTCCTTATTATCAAAAATTTACTTTCTTATTAAATTCAATAACTCATCTCTCTTTTCTTCCATCAGTTCTTTCGACTTAGCTTCGACATTCAAGCGGATGACCGGTTCGGTGTTGGAACCGCGGAGGTTGAAGCGCCAATTTTCATATTCAATCGAAACCCCGTCTATTTCATCGATGCCTTTTGAGCCGGTGGAATATTTTTCTTTGGCTTCCGATATTTTGGATTTCACGTCGGACACTTCGCTGTTGATTTCCCCGCTCACGAAATATTTTTTCCAGAACATTTCAGTCATAATTTCCGAAAGCGTTTTGCTTTGAGTGGAAAGAAATTCCAGCATCATTACAAAGGGAATGAGGCCGTTGTCGCAATAAAAATAATCTTTGAAATAATAATGGGCGCTCATTTCGCCGCCAAAAACAACGTTATCCTTTCGCATTCTTTCCTTAATGAAAGTATGCCCGGATTTAGTAACAATATCTTTTCCTCCATTTTCTCTGGCAATATCTTGAATTGCCCAAATGAGTCTTGGGTCATGCAGAATGGTTGCTCCCGGATTTCTTTCAAGAAGAATTTTTCCAAGGAGAGCCGTAACAAAATATCCTTCAATGAATTCTCCTTTTTCCGTGAAAAAGAAACATCGGTCGGCATCGGCATCCCAAGCTACGCCAAAATCAGCGCCATTTTCAATAACTAATTTGGAAATTTCTTCCCTGTTCTCAGGAATGAGCGGATCGGGACGGCCTTTCGGGAAATTTCCGTCTGATTCCCAGTTTATTTTTACAACTTCAATATCTGTTTCTTTCAGTAAAGCGTCGATTGCTCTTCCTCCAACACCGAAGTTAGGATTAGCAATAATCTTAAATTTCTTAAATTTGGAAAAATCAGCGAATGTTTTTACTTTGGCAATATAATCATCCATAATATTTTTCTTCTCAATCAATTTCAAATTCTCCTCGGTTAATTCAAAATTAATGATTTCCAATTCATCTTCCATGGCAATATCGCGAATTTCAAAAAGTCCGGTGTCTGATGAAATCGGCCGTGATTCTTCCCGGACAAACTTAGCGCCGTTGTATTCCTTGGGATTATGCGAAGCGGTGATAGTAAACCCGCCAGAATATCCATAGTTAGCCACAGAAAAATAAAGCATATCGGTAGAAATTTCTCCGACATCAATGACTTTTACTCCCGAGTCCGTTACTGCTTTGATTGCAGCTTGCTTGAGGGCAGAGGATGAGAGGCGGACATCGCAGCCAATGACGACTTCGGACGGTTTCACGAATTCGCAGTAAGCTTTGGCAATTTTATACATATCCTGCTCGTTTATTTCGGAAGGATAAATTCCTCGGATGTCGTAAGCTTTAAAAATTTCTGATTTCATAGTTGTTTTAAGATAATTAATAAATTATTCTTATGAGTTACACTTTTGGTGTCATTCTGAACGCCGCGTGAAGAATCCCAGTATTTGCAAATAAAGCTTTTGTTATAATCGTTCGGGATCCTTCGCCGAGGTGGCTCAGGATGACGATATAAATTAATTCTACTCTTTCCTGAACAGTTTAGCAACTCTTTTCCTTCATTTAAGCCATTTATTCCAAATGAACTTTTTCGTCGAATTTTTGAAGGGCATCTTTGAGCAAAGGATGCTTTTTTAGTTCTATGTCGGATTGCAAAAGATTTTGGGATTCTTCGCGGGCGATTTGAATTAATTTTATATTAGTCAGATTTTCCATAGCGATATCGGGAATTCCGGATTGGCGGGTTCCGAAGAATTGTCCCGGACCGCGAAGCTCAAGATCTTTTTCGGCAATTTTAAAACCGTCATTGCTTTCCGCCAAAGCTTTCATTCGTTGCTTTCCTGAAGATGAGTCGCTGGAAGTAAAAAGGAAACAATAGGATTGATGCTCGCCCCGCCCGATGCGTCCTCGAAACTGATGCAATTGCGATAATCCAAATCGGTCGGCGTCTTCAATAATCATCACAGTCGCGTTCGGAATGTCGATTCCCACTTCCACGACAGCCGTGGCGACTAATATGTTTAATCTATTTTCAGCAAACTCTTTCATCACTTTTTCTTTTTCAACGGACTTTAATTTCCCGTGAACCAGTCCGACTTTTAAATCAGGAAAGATTTTTTCGGAAAGATTTTTGTGTTCTGAAACCGCGGCCTTTACTTCTGTGAGAATTTTGGAATCTTCAACCAGCGGCAGGATGACGAAACATTGCCGGCCTTTTTTCACTTCACTGCGGATAAAATTATATATTTTATTTCTTTCCAGAGGCGTTATTATTTCAGTAATTATTTTCTTTCTATTTTTTGGCATTTCATCCAGAACCGAGAGGTCTAAGTTTCCAAAAAAAGCGAGAGCTAAAGTGCGGGGAATAGGCGTGGCGGTCATTGTGAGAAAATGGGGAACAGTATTTTTCAGTCCATCATTTATATTTTCTATTTGTTGCTGCAAAAACGCTCGCTGGGCAACGCCGAAACGGTGCTGTTCATCGACTATTATCAAGGCTAAATTTTTAAAGCGGATGTCTTTTTGAATAAGAGAATGAGTGCCGATTACTAAATTGATGTCTCCTGTTTTGAGTTTGTCCAATAAATTGTTTCTAGATATTTTTGAGTAATCAGTAATTGGTAATTTGTAATCATGTTTTTTTATTTTTTCCGAATTGCTGATTACCGATTGCTGATTACTTTCTGAATTAAGCTGATAGGAATTGGTCAATAGAGATATTTTGAAATTATATTCAGAGAAAATTTTAATAAAATTACAAAAATGTTGAAGAGCCAAAACTTCAGTCGGCGCCATTATTGCAACCTGATATCCGGCATTCATAGCTTCCAGGGCGGAAATTCCCGCCACAATTGTTTTTCCGCTTCCGACGTCGCCATTCAAAAGCCTGTTCATCGGCTGTAATTTTTCCAAATCCTTGAGAATTTGAAAAGAGGCTTTTTTCTGGGCATTGGTCAGTTTGAATGGCAGGAAATCAACGAATTTTTTAATCAATTTTTCATCGAATTTAATTTTAGCTGATTTTTCTTTTTGCCAATTGGAACGGACTTGAATTGATTTTATTTGTACCAGAAACATTTCTTCAAAAGCGAATCTTTTTTGGGCAATCAGATATTCATTCTTGGAATTGGGAAAGTGGATGTATTTTAAAGCTTTATCAAGATTTGGCAGATGCAGCTTTTTTAAAATATCTTGCGGAATAGAATCTTCTATTTTTAAGTTTAGTTTTAGAAAACTTTGGATTTGCCAGCGGAGCCAGCGGGAAGTCAGGCCTTCAGTTTCCGGATAAATTGGAACCAGTCTTCCGGTGTTGGTTGGAGTCCGGCTTTCCATTTCCCAAACCGGATTCCCAAAATATAATCCGCTGGAGTCAGCGGAAACTTTTCCGCTGAGGCGCACATTTTTTCCTTCAGTCAGGCTATCGGAAATATAAGGCTGATTAAACCAGACAACTTTTATTTCTCCGGTTTCATCCTGAACTTGAGCTTCGGTGATATACATTTTTTTCTTCCAAGTTTTTGATGTTTTTATTTTCGCTGCTGTTCCTTGAATGGTAACAATCTGGCCATTGGCTATTTCGGAAATATTAGAAATTTTGGAGAAATCGTCATATCTAAAAGGCAGGTGAAAAAGCAAATCGTAAACGGTAAAAATTCCCATTTTGCTCAAATTTTTGGCATATTTGGGGCTAATGCGGGGGATAGTTTCAAGTTGTGTCTCGACGTCAATTGTCATATACTTCAGTATATAGTATATTGAATTTTGTATAAAGTATTTTGGGGAAACAAAAAAGCACCCATAGTCCAACGGATAGAACGCAAGCTTGCGGAGCTTGAGATCGAGGTTCGACTCCTCGTGGGTGCACATTTATAATCTTTTTATCTGTGAAGCATGCTTTCGGCGGCATCAATAAAAGTGTGTTCCTGTTTTTCTTCCGGAATAAAATCGATCAAAATCTCTCGAATTTTTACCGGGTTTTCGTTGCCGATAGGAATATGGATATAGGGAGTAAAAGCGCTTTTACTTCGAAGGCTTAGCATTTTTTCATATGGCGGATCATAGAATATCCAAAATGATTTAATATTATCAAATTCATAGAGTTCATTTCCCGTGGATATCCCTTTGTGCGTGATATGGAAAGCTAATATTTGCGGCTCTTTTTTGAGATAAATGTATCCCACTATTCCTATGAGTATGAAAGTTATCGCTACAATTGGATTGTTGGTGACCAAAGAATAAATGATCAATACTGCCAAAAAAATAGCACTGAATAAATAGAATTTTTTTCCGACTGTGTACGGATCATGTTCGGGAGCGATCCATTTGTGAAAATAGGTATCATAATGTTCCTCTCTAGAATAGCTCAAAGATAGTTCCCTGATTTCTTCAACCTCTTCTTCTTTGTTTTCCTTGTTTTTTGTTTTTAGGTCTAATGGCATATTTTTTTGTTTAATTTTTGGCGGTACCTTTTGGACGAAATTCGAACTTTTTTAATTAAAATCCGGAAGCTTAATTCTTAAATCCAATCGCCCTCGCTTTAAAAAACCAGCTAAACATATGATTGGGTTCCGAAAAATCGTTATCAGGATTTCAACTTCGATATTAATGAAACCAAATGAACCAAATCTTCTTTGGCTAAATCTTGATAGTGACCAAAATTTTTGACAACCAAATGTGCTTCAGGATACATGTTAATCGCTCTGTCAGATAGTCTATATTTTACCTCTTGCGGTTTATCTTTTATTAAATCAGGAGATCTCTGTTGCATTCTTTCATCTCGCAAGTCATCAGGACTATATACCGCAATAATTAAAGATTGATCAAGTAAATCAGGTGGCATAACACTTCCTTTATTATTGATAATGGCATTATTCCTCGAAAAGATTGGGATCTTGCTTTTATCAACACCTAAGAAACCGTATCGCTCTTCACGATTTCCTTCCATTTTTCTCACCCAATGCATCTCAATATCTCCATTTTGAACCATCTCCTCAAATTCATCAGCATTTACAAATTGATTTTCCACAAGATTATCATTAGCTCTTTGTGGTCTAGTGATAACCCTTTTAGGAATTTGAAAAATTGAAGCGAGTGTCTCATCGGTCTTCATCGCGTCCCTAATCGCATCAACGAGTGTAGTTTTCCCAACAAGAGAGGAGCCAACAAAAATTATATCCGAAATCTGCTTGAGTTTTTCAAGATTTCTTGCTCGCAATCTGATGCTGCTTAAATCTCTCTGTTCCAAAATGTCGATCAGGCGGGATCCTTCTTCTTTAAGAATAGATTCTACTCTTGTCTCTGCTGTTTTTGCCCGATGCAAAAATCTCATTAATATTGCGACACTTCTTTCTTCTGAAAATTTATCTGGTTCCAAAATAAGTTTTTCAATTTCTTCTTCTTTAAACCAAACGACTTCAATATTTTCTCCGGTCTCCAACTCTTGTGTGCCTTGCTGGGATCTATCTATGGAGGCAACAAAATAATGCAAATCCCATTCTACTGTAGCGCCTAATTTTGAAATTGAATGATGCTCTAATGCATCCGGAACGAATCCCGTTTCTTCTTTCGCCTCCCTGAAAGCAGCCTGTTTTGCTTTTTCAATAATATCTCCCTTGATCTGTTTGAATTCATTAAATTCATCCAAGGAATCAAAAACCTTTCCGCCAGGTAAACGATAATCAAAATTCGAAAGTTCCCGTCGAAATTCTCGCGTGAGCATAATATTGCCATGCCCGTCTTTCATAATCAATCTTACGCCAGGGCTCCTGCGCACTTTTTCAAATTCAAAAGTTTTCCCGTCGATTTCAACCGGCTCTGAAACTACTTCAAATAATTTACCCTTATATCGGATTTCTTCTTTACTAGCGATTTTCTCTTTATTTTCTTCTTCAGGTTTATATTTTTCCATATGATGATTATATTATACTACATTTCCATTTATTAATAATGATTGGTTTTTTCTAATTCTTGTTTTAGCAATGGTACGATTTGTTTCCGCATAATTAATTGTGATTTTTCTGCTGAGATTCCAGAAAATTGTACTTTAAAAACTTTTTCCAAGAGTTTTTTGGTTTCAGAATCTTGGGCGACAAAAAAGTTTTTGGTATATTCAAGCTCAATTGTGTTTTGGAAAACAAAATCTAAACTCATTTTCCTTTTGATTTTTTCTAGCACTTGAACAATCTCGAAACCCCTCTCATCAAGAAGTTTTTTTGCACCAATCATTTCGATTTGAGCGATACCAACTTTTTTGTCACCCATAACAAACCACGCGAAATCGTCCTCAATTCTCTCGGCGAGTTTCTTACCTGATAAATCTGATTTTGCGATAAATAAATCTTTCCAAAAATCATCGGGCAATTTCGCAACCCCATTGAGCCACGTGGCTGCTTCCTTATCGCGGTCGTTGGTAATGTTTCCTTTGAAATTGAGAGTGTTTGAAATTATTGCCCCATAAACAAGCGTTGCGGATTCTTTGGAAATGGCAACATTTTTTTGCATAAATTTTTCCGCGACAAGAGTAGCGACTGCGCCGACAATTTCTATTTTCGCTTTGGCTTTGGGAAATTTATCCGCCTCGTGAACTTTTCGATGGTCAATGATTTCGATAACTTTCTCTGTGGCAATTTTACCTTCCAACTCATTGAGGTCGCTTGCGTCCATAAGTATCACTTCATCGAAATTATCTGCGTTTTTTATCATTGGCGGATATTTAAAGCCAAAGCGATCTAAAATATATTTTGCTTCGTCGCGTGGTTCGCCGATAATCCCGACAACAATATTTTTTCCTCTCTTTTGTAAAAATTCAGCATAGGCAATTACGCTAGCGATTCCATCAAGATCGGGGTTTACATAGCTTGTCACTAAAATCGGTTTCATAATGATTGTTAAATGAGGCTTTCAATGGAAACATTGAGCACCTTGGCATGGGAGGTCACCAACCCCAAAAACTTTAATTTTGAAAAATTGCGGAGGAGGTGAGATTCGAACTCACGGTACCGTTTCCGATACGACAGTTTTCAAGACTGTTCCCTTCAACCACTCGGGCACTCCTCCAACGGTTAAATCTTAACAGTTAAGCTGTTTTTTGTAAATTAAATCTTTGTGTTATAATTTAAACAGGTGAGCTCATTTAAATTGACCACGTTTTTTTCCAAACACCGACCTGAAATTAATCATCGAATATCCCAGATATCGGAACCCCATGAAAGTGCATTGCAG
>JBBABD010000005.1 GCA_041657845.1 Parcubacteria group bacterium | reverse complement strand
CTGTTTCTTTAATTTCTTTTTTGATTACTTTTTGGATGATATCGTAGCGATTAACTTCTTTTTGACTCATGATAATGCGATTGTCCATTTGGTTGATATTAGTGGTTAAACTAATATCATAACCTGCGGGGGCGGACATTTCTACTTCCCGCTATTAGGACATTATCATTTCCTTGTGACACACCTTATCGATTATTTTTCCTTCTCCTGAATAAAACTCCTAAAGTTTTGAAACAAATTTGAATGTCGAGAAGAAGAGACCAGTTTTCGATGTAAAATATATCAAGTTTATATTCGTCTTCAAAATCAAGATCCGATCGCCCGGAAATTTGAGCCAGTCCCGTAATTCCCGGCTTTATGGTCAAAAGCCGCCGATGATACTCCTTGTATTTTTCCACTTCTCTTTCCTGATGCGGCCGCGGTCCAACCAAACTCATATTTCCGACAAAAACATTAAAGAATTGCGGAATCTCATCGATTGAATATTTTTCAATAAAACTGCCAAAAGCTGTTTTTCGAGGATCATTTTTAATTTTATAAACCGGCCCTTCTCTAAGGCTTTTTTCTTTTATCAGATTCTTTTCATAGGTTAGAGCCTCTTCGAAATTCGGATTTTTTTTAGTTATGCAATATTTCCACTTCATATAACGGAATTTGTAAACGAGAAATTTCTTGTCATTATCGCCTATTCTTTCATTTTTATAAATAATCGGACCGTCATCCTGAAGCTTTATAAAAATAGCGACAACTAACATTATCGGGGAAGAAATAATTATCAGCGCCGAAGAGCCAATAATATCAAAAATTCTTTTGATTATCTTTCCCCATCCATCCAAAGGAGTGTGCTCAACCTCAATAATCGGAACGCCGTCAAGCATTCCCATCGCCACGCGAGAAGCCTGAAAGGAAGTCGGGATATACTTATAGCTGATATTGTTTATCGCGCAATAATCGATTATTTTTTCCTGCTCAGCATCGGTAATTGTTGGATCGCAAAGAATCATTTCGTCGATGCCCTTTCTCTCCCGTATTTCTTTAATAAATTTGAGGCTGAATGTGCCTATCTGATCAACTATTCTGTATCCCATTGAAGGCATCTTTTTTATTATTTTCCTGATTTCATTAATCTGGTCGTTCTCTCCGATGAGAAGAACTCTGTGGGCTCCTAAACCCTTGCTTACCAAAAGAAATTTTTGAATTTCATGAATGATCAATCTGGCTATAGAAACATAAACAACAACCAAAATCCATCCGGCAAGAATTATAAAGCGTGAAGAAAACCAGGTTCTTTGAAGAAAGATTGCAACAATGATTATGACCAAAACCAATGAAGAAGCGACAAAAACCTTAAAGATTTCCTGCCAATATTTTCTGGTAACTTTTATTTTGTACAATCCTTCAATGGCATACACTAAGATGAAAAGGGGCGCCACAAAAAAAACTATTTGCATATAGTCGTGAAAAGAAAATTCGTAAAGTTTCGGCTTTAAAGTGATGATTTGTGGAAAATTACGGATAGCAAAAGCGCTTATCGCTCCCAGAAATATCATAATAAAATCAACCGGTACTTGAATTGCGCTAAAAAGTAATTCTGATCGTTTCATACAATAATAAATCTCTACTAAACTACACTAATTATTTCCCGAAATGTCGCTAAACTTTTTTAAAATTTATCCGGGATTTTTAGCGATTATGTTTGTGATTTTTTTGTGATTTACGCCATTTAAGTTTATTGTTTATCAAAGCAAATCTATAAGCCGGATTCTGTTCTCCGATAAATCGGAGAGGCAATCATTTATCTAGGTCTGATGTTGCCGCCAGACTCAAGCGATTCTTTCTATCCTTACTAGTGTAGGACAGAATTCGATCTTGCATTCAAGTAAGGATTTAGCCGTTTCACTTCCGATATTACTATCGGAACTTATCCCAAAGGGATAGCTTGATTTTTTCAAATCAAACCGTCTCTGTTCGCACCTGTTGGATTACTCCACACGGGAATTACCCGCTACCCTTTCGCCACACCTATTGCCTGAATTGTTCATTGCTCGCAAAAAAATATATAGATCCCATATGATTATTTACTCTTGGAATATTATTCCAGCAATAGGTGTGGCGATGAATGTCCGGACTTTCCTCCGCCAATACTGTAAGTATCAGCAGTAATTGCCCAATTTGCCTTGATAAACATTAAACTCAAAAATATCAAAAAACACTTGACAAACATTAATAATACACTACTAAACGCGATTTGTCAATCCAATAAATTAGCTTCATTTAAGCCTTTTTAATGCTGAATTTTCCAATAATCGGTTTTTCATTCTTAAGATATTGGTTAAGCAAAATTCGCAGAGATGCATCGTATTCTCCAGAACTTACATAAATTTTTTTGTTTTTACTGAGCATTTTATCAAAATAGATATCTGCTTTTAATAATTCTCTGAACGGAGGAACAGCTCCCAACTTGCCTATCTTCATATTCTTCTTGAGCCATCTTTCATCTGCAAAATCTATTTTTTGGGCTAGCTTTTCTTTGTTTTTCTTCCTATTTGAATTTATTAAATTCAATAAATCTTTTTTATTCAGATTTTTGTTGGAAGGAAGTATGGCAATAATCCAGTCTTTATCAACTTTAATAACCAATGTTTTTGCCACCTCATTAGGTTTTACTTTTTCTGTTTGAGCTGTATCCCAGGACGTATAAGTAGTTCGATGTTTTATTATCTCATATCTATATTTGTTTTTTTCCAAATAATCTATGACTTTTTTGCTTATTTTCGGCTCCTTTATGATATTTTTTTTCATACTTTTCCTGTTTCAATTATTAATCCTGAAACAATAATACAATTAACAAATAAATATGTTGCATTTTTCACAAACTCATTTCTTTCTCGCTTTTGCTATCCTTCAAGAGGAATGCAGGAACCAAAGCCGAAACAACCGCTATTGCAGCTAGAATAAAAACTGTTTTTATCGGAAAAAACAAGAGAAGCGGGAAAGAAATCCCGGTTGCAAAAATATATCCTAATGGCATTGACGTACGGAAAAAATTAATAAGATCAACGTCATGCCCGTCAATTTTTTTGTAGAAATAAGAATCCCGGAGAACTTCAAGCATTGAAGCCCCAACTCTAGTAGCTAAAAGTATCGCTCCCCAAACCCAAATCTTCGAAGAGTGCGTTAGATAGACAGCGCTGGTTGAAACTGCTATTAGAATAAGCGAAGTTATCAGAAGTTCTTTTTCTCCCATTTTCTTGTCAGCCAAAAATCCGATTGGGTATTGCAAAATTACAAAAGGAATCAGCATTATAGTAAAGATTATTCCGATTTTATCCCAAGAAATTCCCTGATCAAGAAGGTAAATTGAAGTATAAATAACCATCAGGGCGTAGAAGAAGTCCAGCGAAAAAGATAGATAATAAACTTTTAATATATCTTTTTTCTTGAAAACCTTTTTTAGCAAATCAACCGTTCCGAGCCTAATATTAAACCTATGATTTACATTTCTAAGCCCAACTAGCGAGAAAACAAGCACCAAAGAGTTGAATATTAATAAAAAAATAAATATCCCCCTAAAATCAAAACTTTGCAGAATTCTCGTGGAAAGAAACGGACCAACCAAATAGCCTGCATTAATAACCGTCAAATGGAGCCCCCTAATTCTTCCAGACATTTTATCGGTAGAAAAAGATTCTAAAATAACATCTAGCGCCACCCAGCTCAAATTAATGAAAATTATGTACAGCACCAGCAAAATAATCCCCAGGGAAGAAGGCTCGGAAAAAATGAGGAAGACGGTGACGATAATCGCTCCTAAAATTGAAAAATAAAAAACATTCGATTTTCCTAAACTCCTTATTATTTTATGAAGATTGAGAAGAGCGATGAAAACAATAATATGGGAAACAAAATAAAAAATACCGACATCTTCGCTTCCTGATGCGATTTTAAAATAATAAGCCATAACATAAATAAGCATGGCTCCGGAAAATCCCATTAAAAAAGAAATAAAGCTGATGAGATTAACTTTCTTTTTTTCTAATTTTTCATCATGGGTGAGCATTTTTGTTTTTATTTTTGTTTTAAATAAATTGCAAATTCTACGTTGCCAAACTAACTTAAGGAGTCAGTCTTTTCACATCTCTTGGAAACAAAATTGCTTCTTTAATGCTTGAAAGTCCAAGAATTTTTTCTACAATTCTTTCTAATCCTAACCCCCATCCTCCATGCGGAGGCATTCCATATTTGAAATTATCGGTATAATCCTTAAAGTCTTTCGGATTTAAGCCGAATTTCTGGATATTTTTCACCAGCTGTTCCCAGTCGTGAATTCTCTGTCCTCCGCTAGCTATTTCAATTCCTCTGAACAACAAATCGTAACTTTCCGTAAAATGCGGATCCGGACTTGGCATAGTATAGAAAGGGCGAAGACTTGTCGGATAGTGAGTCAAAAATACAAAATCTGATTTATATTTTTTCTTGACCCATTCGCAAATAAGCCTTTCTCCTTCAGGATCGATATCAACTCCATTCATTTCTTTTCCATACTCTTTTTTGAGAATATCCAAGGCCTCAGTGAGTTTGATCCTTGGAAAAACATTTTTTATTTTTGGAGCTTCTATGCCATATTTTTTCAAATCCTCTGAGCAATTCTTGGCTACCGATTTCATTACATAAGCCATTGTTTTTTCCAATTCTCTCATCACATCTTCAAAACTGTTTATGAAACTCATTTCTGCATCCAGTCCGGTAAATTCATTGACATGCCTTGAAGTAAAATGAGGTTCTGCTCTAAATACCGTCCCTACTTCGAAAACTCTTTCAAAAGAACCGGCTGCTATTTGTTTATAAAATTGGGGGCTTTGAGCCAGAAAAGCTTCCCTTTCGAAATATTTTATCTTAAAAAAGTTGGCTCCGCCTTCGGTAGCCGCATTTAAAATCTTCGGCGTTTTAATTTCCAGAAAATCGTCTTTTCTCAAAAATTCGCTATATGATTTTATAACTTCAGAAGAAATTTTAAAAATTGATTTTATTTTGTCATTTCTAAGCGTTAAAACCCGATGATTCAATAAGGTGTCCAGATTTAAATCCAGCTCTTCTTTCGATATATCAATCGGCAGTTCATCATAAGTCTTCCCTGATATTTTTACGTTTTTTACTTCCATTTCTACCCCGCCGGTAGCTGAACCCTCTTTCTTGGCGCTCACTGGACGTTCTTTAATGAGTCCTTCAGCTTCAACAGAATATTCCCCTTTGAACGTTTTGGCTGTTTCGTATGCTTCTACGCCATCCGGAATAACCACAGTCTGAATGATTCCGCTTCGGTCGCGGATATCAATAAAAATAATTTTTCCGTGATCCCTTCTCACATTAACCCAGCCGGCGATTTTTATTATTTCACCGATATGTTTTGGAGTTTCGCTGATTAAAATTCTTTCCATAAAAAATCAACAATTGACACAAATTTTTAACAAATTAACACATACGCACAAATAATCTGTGTTTTTGTGTTTAATTAGCGCTAAATCTGCGTTTAATTTGTTATTTTAATATTTCATCTACTCTTCTGGCCAAATCACTCGGAACAATTCTTGTTTTAATAAAAAAATCTGAAATTCCAAGCTCTTTTACTTCTCTTATTTTTTCATCAGTGGAGGAAGCGGAAATGACAATGATGGGAATGTTTTTTGTTTTTTCTTCCATCCTAAGTTTTGCTATTATTTCCGGTCCAGTCATCGCCGGCATCATCATATCAGTCACTATTAAATCAAAATCTTTTTTGAATGCCTCTTTCAGCCCCCAAGCCCCATTTTCCGCAGATTCAACTTCATAGCCCTCGTCTCGAAGTTTTTTGCAAAAAATTTCAACAAAAGCTTTTTCATCTTCAATAAAGAGAACTCTTTTCCCATTTTTTGAAATGTTGCTTCCATTTTCATCCAGATCCTTTGCGTTGCGCCTATTTTCATTTTTTTTCTGTTCACCAATCTCATTAATTATCCTTTTTACTTCATCAACTAATTCGGAAGGATTAAAGCGAGTTTTAGGTATATACCCATCGGCGCCATTTGCCATTGCCTTGTCATAATCTTCTTTGCTGGTAAGATTGCTGAAAATAAAAACTTTCAATTCTGGATCATATTTCCCGCTTTTTTTAAGCTCTGTCAAAATATCCAGTCCGCTCATTTCAGGAAGCACCATATCCAAAAGGACAAGATCATATTTCTTTTTCCCCGCCTCATTTAGAAATTCCTTGCCTGAAGTAGCGATAGTAACATCAAAACCAGATGAACCAAATTTTCTTTGGTATATTTCTCCGATCATCGGATCATCTTCCACTAAAATAATAC
This sequence comes from Parcubacteria group bacterium, assembly GCA_041657845.1. Taxonomy (NCBI): domain Bacteria; species Parcubacteria group bacterium. The sequence goes on along the minus strand of JBBABD010000005.1, from coordinate 39,036 downwards.
TAGGCATAGATTTTTTATAATTTAAAAAACAACAAATATTTTAGCCTTCTTTATCTCAAAATTATAGCTTTTTTTTAGCAAAATTGCAAACTCTTTCGATGATCCACAAGGGCGTCGAGGCTCCGGCGGAAATTCCTATTTTTTTAGCATTTTCAAACCAGTTTTTTTTAATATCGCCGGCTCTTTTGACAAAATAGGATCTTGAATTTATTTTCTTGGCAATTTTCCAGAGATGGGTGGAATTGGCGCTATCCGGAGACCCGATAATAATTATTACATCATTATTTTTAGCCATTTCTTTTACTTCCCCCTGCCTGTCGCGAGTAGTTAGGCAAAGAGTATCAAATATTTCCGTTGACTTCGGATATTCTTTTCTGATCATATCTGAAATCTTTTTTACAAAATCCTCGCTTTGGGTGGTCTGAGAAATTATGGCTATTTTTTTCTTTGGATTTAATTTGATATTTTTAATATCTTTCTCATTATCGATAATTATCGCCTTCTCGTTTGACCATTCGAAAATTCCTTTCACTTCTTTGTGCATTTTTTCCCCAATAATTATGACTTGATAATTTCTATCGGAATAAAGCTTGGCCAGCCTTTGAACTTTTATTACTTTCGGACAAGTGGTATCAATAACATCAATATTTTTTTCTTTGGCTAATTTATAAAATTTTGGCCCAATTCCATGAGCAGTGACGATTAGAGTGCCGATTTTTCTTTTATTAGAGCTAAAAAACTTATCGATATTTCCATCGAAGCTTATTTTTCCTATTCCCATCTTCTCTATTTTTCTTACCACATCGTTATTATGAACCAAAGAGCCCAAAACAAAAATCGGTTTTTTGACTTTTTTATCTTTGGATATTTTTAGGGCAATATCATACGCCCGTTTTACTCCATCGCAAAATCCGGCATATTGGCTAAGTGTAATTTTCATTGATTTTGATTATTTCTTCAAAATTATCTTTTTCGCTTGTTTTGTTTCTTTTTTCATATCCACACTTAATACATTGGTGAACAATTATATATTCTTTTCCTCTGTTTCCTTTTTCGATTCTAGCCGGTTTCATCAATCCTTGGCAAGACGATTCTCTGTCACCGGGGTTTATGTCTACGTGTTTGCTCCAAAGACAATGCGGACAATGATTGGTAAAACCATTGCCTTTTATTTTTATTCCGCAATTCTCGCAGACGAAATCTTCAATTTTCCGAGTAAATTTCAAGGTCATAAAAACATTAGAAAGGGGCGAGAAAATCTTCCCGCCCTTAATCACACTTACCCAGCCAGTTACCTCTCGATGATTTCTACTCTTACTGCCTCCTCTTGGGGATTATCATCGAAATAATAGTGAGCATTGGAATCACGAAAGGTTTGAATACTTCCCGATTTTCCAGACAATATTTCCTCCCACTCTTTTTTTGACAAAATGACTTCAATTTTTCTCGTCTCCGCCACTGTACTCACCTCCTCATCTTACTATTAATATGATACGATTTAATTATTACCTAATATTCAGTTTTTGACAATATGCCTCAAAAAAGCGATAATTAAAATATGAAAATCCAAGAACTTAAAGAAAAAATAATCGAAAGGCTTGGGGAGGCTATTAAAAAAACAACCGGCGCGAAATTAGATGATTTGAGCATTTCTTTTCCGTCTAATCCGGAATTTGGAGATTTTGCTTTTGAATGTTTTTCTTTGGCCAAAAAACTAGAAAAATCTCCAGTTGAAATTTCAAAGCTTATTGCTGCTAATTTTAAGCCGGATGAAATAATAGAAAAAGTTAGCGCTACCGGATCATATCTAAACATACGCTTAACAAATACGGCGCTATTCTCTGTTTTGGAAGAAGTTTTGGATAAAAAATACGGTTTTGGAAGCTCTGAAATTGGAAAAAAAGAAAAAGTTATGGTTGAATATCTGGGACCCAATACCAACAAGCCTCTTCATCTTGGACACGCCCGAAATGGATCACTTGGGATGGCTCTAACCAACATTCTGAAACATGCCGGATATGATACTCTTCGCGCTAATATTATAAACGATCGCGGAGTGCATATTTGCAAATCGATGCTCGCCTACCAAAAATGGGGAGAAAATTCCACTCCGGAATCTTTGCAGATGAAAGGCGACCATTTTGTCGGACATTGGTATGTAAAATATAGCCAGGAGCTGGCAAATAATCCTGAACTTGAAAATGAAATCCAGGAAATGCTCAAGGAATGGGAGGATGAGAACAAAGAAATTATCGAGCTTTGGAAAAAAATGAATGATTGGGTTTATGAAGGTTGGAAAACGACTCTTCTTGAAATGGGATTTGAATTTGATGTGGTTAATTATGAATCAAAAACCTACAAGCTAGGAAAAGATATCATCAATGCCGGACTTCAAAAAGGAGTTTTTGAAAAAAATGAAAATGGAGCAATTATTTTCAATCTTTCGGAAAAAGAATTCAGTTTAGACAAAGACGGAAACGCCAAAAAAATAACCTTGGTACGAGATGATGGGACTAGCGTCTACATTACTCAAGACCTTGGAACAGCCGTTTCCCGAATAGAAAAATATGCTTTAGACAAATTAATTTATGTGGTTGGCTCAGAGCAAGTTTATCATTTCCAATGTCTGTTTAAAATTTTAGAATCGCTTGGATACAAGTGGGCAAAAAATTTATATCACCTATCCTATGGAATGATTACCCTCCCAGACGGAAAGATGAAATCCCGCGAAGGAAAAGTAGTTGACGCCGATGATCTGATAAAAAAAATTAAAGAATTGGCGAAAGAAGAAATCCAAAAAAGATACGGAGAAGAAAAAATTAATGAAACTGATTTTGAAGAAAGGGTCAGAAAAATTGCGCTGGGTGCTATCAAATTCTATTTTCTCCGCGTCGGAGCCAGCCAAAATATTGAATTTAATCCGAAAGAATCAGTTTCCTTTGACGGTTTCACCGGACCGTATTGCCAATATGCCTATGCCCGAATCGCCAGCATTCTTCGAAAAGCAGAGCCTATTGAAAAAAATATTAATTTCGAAGCTCTCGGAAATAATCAGGAAGAAAGAGAACTTATCAAAAAAATAATCGGATTTCCTGATTTAATCAAAAAATCCGCTTTGGAATACAATCCTTCGATTGTTGCCATTGATATATTCGAAATTGCCCAGCTTTTCAATAAATTCTACCAGAAATATCCGGTTTTAAATGCTGAAACCGAAGATCTAAAAAGCTCCCGCTTAGCGCTCATTCAAGCGATTCAAATAGTATTAAAAGTTGGCTTAAATCTGCTCGGAATCGAAACTTTGGAGAAAATGTAGACTAACAAAAAATTCGCATAATAACGAGTTATTTAAACTCGTAAAGAATCACGTTGTCGTATTTTGCCAAAACGCTGATTCCGTTTAGATTTAAATTCTTCCGATAAGTTTCATCTTCCTTTCCGTTTATTTCGTCTTTTATTATCACATTGGAAATAATTATTCCATTGTTATTTCGGATGTCGTCAAAATTTTCCGTTCTTTTTCCGGTTTGTCCTATCGCCGCCCACTTTTCGGCATAGGAGTGAGCCGGCAATTCTAGATTATAAATAATAAGATCGTCCGAACCGATATATGATTTGGCAATCACATAATCAAAAGGATTGAAAATATAAAATTCCCTGCCTTGAAATTTTCCAGCATCTCGCTGGAATTTTTGCCAACCGGTCGAATTTGGGACAGGAATAACAGAAGATGATAAAACTATGTACGTTAAAAAAACGACAATCGCATACGCGCTTTTAATTTTTGAAAGCCAAAGTCCCAGAATAATAAAAATCACGTAGGCAACTGGAAGAATATAGCGAGAAACCAAATAATGAATTCCCAGCATTGAAAGAATATAGATGGCAATCAAATATCCGAAAGAGAGAATAAAAACTCCGGCAATTTTTTCTTTTTTTTCTTCCTTTCCAAAAAGATAGATCATGATAGCCACTGAAAACATTGCGACCATCACTAGCATCGATTCGGATGACATCAAACTAAGTTCGCTCGGAATCGGGATCCCGGTTGTTCCTCCGGTCATCTCGCCCAGAGGAGATCCAAAAATAAAAATCTGAATGTTTTTAAAAATATCCGCAATCGTCGCCGGTTTTATCCAAGTCAGGCTTCCGGCTTTGAGAATGTGCCGCGCAAAAACCGGAATCCAGAAAGAAAAAAACAATCCGAAAACTCCGTATCCAAGAAGAACTTTTTTTTCAAAAATCATTTTTCTCAGTTTCAAAAAGCTGTATTTTTCTTTTACTTTGCGGTCTTCAAAAACCCTCCACCCAAAAGAAACCAAAAAGAAAATTGGAGCGGTGATAATTCCCATATAATGCGTGAGCGCCGAGAGTCCCAAAAATAATCCCCAAAGATAATAATATTTTTTCTCTTCCGTTTGAAGCCCTCGGATAAAAAAATGCGAAGCCAGCGTAAACAAAAATCCAAACATCGCATACATTCTTGCTTCTTGAGAATATTGGATAGCAAAAGGAGAAATCGCCATTACGGCGCTTGCCCAAAGCGCCGCTTTTTTGCCAAAAAGATTTTTGGTAAGAAGATAGACCACCCAAATTCCCAGAACTCCGAAAATTGCAGAATACAATCTTATTCCGAAAACGCTATAGCCAAAAAATGAAGAAAATATTTTTACGGAAACATAATAAAGCGGGGGGTGAACATCCTTGATGATCATATCGATCATTCCCCAAAATCTTTCCTTGATTGCCACTCCGGTAAAAGCTTCATCATACCAAAAATCACGATTATCAATCCTCAAAAATCTCAAAACAGATGCTCCCAGAAGTATCAAATAAATAGCGTATCTACTAAAGAAATTTTTCACATTTTTATTTTTTATTTTTGAAAATATGAAAGCAATTTTTCAACTTCAATAATTTCACTCTTTTCTTCGCTTCTCTTTTTCACTTCTACCCCGCCGGATGCAAGAGATTTTTCACTGATGACAACGCGATACGGAATTCCAATGAGATCGCTATCAGCGAATTTTGCTCCAGCGCTGGCTTCTCGGTCATCAAACAAAACTTCAACATTTTTCTCAGTTAGCTCCTGATAAATCTTTTCTGCTTCTTCGTTTTTTCCCAAACTCAAAAGATGAACTTTGAACGGAGCCACCGCTTCCGGCCAGATCATTCCTTTTTCGTCATTGTTCAATTCCACAATTGTTCCCATCGCTCTGCTAAGTCCGATTCCATAGCATCCCATCATAACTTCTTGATTTTCTCCTTTTTCATCGGTAACGCTTAAATTAAACGGCTTGGAATATTTATTCATCAGTTTGAATATGTTTCCCGTTTCAATCGCTTTTTCTTCACGAAAGTCAGTTCCTCCGCACTCAGGACACTTTTCCGTTTCTGATTTTATTTCTTTATTGATTGCCAAACCGCATTTATTGCAAACGTATATTATATCTTCTCCGGCTTGCGAAATTGTTTGAAACTCGTGGGAATATTTGGAAAATGTTCCTCCCGAAGCAAAAGCAAGATGTGTTTTTTCTCTGATCCCAAATCTTTCAAAAATCTTAAAATAGGCTTCTTTAACTTTTTCATAATATTCATCCAGATCTTTTTTCGTTAGATGAAAAGAATATAAATCTTTCATCAAAAATTCTCTCCCGCGAAGCAGTCCGGATTTTGAACGAAGTTCCATTCTGAATTTATTCTGGAATTGATAAGCATACAAAGGCAAATCTTTATATGAGTTTACAAATTTTTTCGCCAGTGGCGATATAACTTCTTCGTGAGTTGCTCCAAGCGCAAATTCTCTATCGCTCACATCTTTTACTTTATACAAATCGTCCATCGTATCCCATCTTCCGGTTGTCATCCAGTTTTCTTTTGGTTGAAGTGCCGGCATTGTAATCTCCTGACCCCCGATAGCATTCATTTCCTCGCGAATTATATTTTCTATTTTTTTCATTACCCGAAGTCCCAATGGCAAAAAAGTGTAGACTCCCGCCATCAGTTTATCGACAAATCCGGCACGTATAAGCAATTGAGCATTGATGCTCAACTCATCTTTCGGCGCTTCTTTTTTGGTCTTGGTAAAAAGTTTTGATTGTTTCATGGTTCTACAAAATTACAAAATTATTCTAAAGTTGCTTTGATTCTTCGCACTCCCGCCGAAGAACTTTCTTCTTTTACTATTTTGAATTTTCCTAAGTTTCCGGTGCGCGTTGCGTGCGGACCTCCGCAAATTTCCCGACTGAAAGGAGGTCCGCCTTGGGCGGATTGTATCGTATAAACTTTAACTTGTTCTCCGTATTTCGCCTTAAAAATTCCCATGGCATTTTGCTTCACTGCTTCATCCAAACTCATTTCTTCGCAAATTACCGGTAAATCTTCTTGAATAACATCGTTAACCATTTTTTCAATTTCTCTTATCTGTTCCTCAGTCATTTTTTCCGAATAAGAAAAATCAAATCGAAGCCTTTCTGGCGTAATATTGGATCCTTTTTGATAAACATGATCTCCAAACATTTTTCGAAGCGCCGCCAAAAGCAAATGCGCCGCTGTATGCAATCTTTTCGTTTCCTCGCTTGAATCAGCCAGCCCTCCTTTAAACATTCCTTTGGACGCAGTGCGAGAAAGCTCTTGATGTTTTTTGAGCCTTCGTTGAAATTCTTCCTCATAAGCCCTAAGCCCTCTTTTGTTCAATTCTTCCTGTATCATTTCAAAGGGAAATCCGTATGTTTGGTATAGATTAAAAACTTCTTCTGGATCCACATCTTTATTTATAACTGGTGGAAATTCTCCATCTTTCAACTTTTTTGATCCTATGGGGTATAATTTATTTAGAATATTCAATCCTTTTTCTAAAGTTTCTCTAAATTTTTCTTCTTCCTCCTCAAATTTTTTCAAAACTTTATCAATATTTCTTGGCAGTTCCGAATAAACATCTCTGTATTCAAAAGCCACGATCTTGGCAATTTCTTTCGTCCAAGAATCATTTTCGATTCCCAAAATTTTACCGTGACGAATCGCTCTTCGAATTAGACGCCTGACCACATATCCTTGTCCCAGATTGGAAGGAGAAATATCTTTGTCATCCGCCATAATAAAAGTAGCCGCTTTTATGTGATCGGCAATAATGCGCATTGATTTGGTAATTTCCTCGCTTTCTCCATATTTTTTTCCGGAAATTTCCTCGATTTTTTCAATTATCGACCAGAACAAATCAGTTTTATAATTATCATCAAATTCATTTATCGCCGCTAGGATTCTTTCCAATCCCATTCCCGTATCGACATTTTTCTGTTTTAAAACCTCATATCCGTCATCCTGGATCTTGTTATACTGGATGAAAACATTATTCCAGATTTCTACCCAAAGAGCATTGTCATCATTGAAGCTTTCCGGAACATTTTCAGGATCTCCAGTCCAATAAAATATTTCCGTGTCCGGTCCGCAAGGTCCTTTTTCCATTCCCCACCAATTATTTTTTTTGGGAAGTTTGGCAATTCTTTTTTCGGAAATTCCCGAGTTTTTCCAAAGAGCATACGACTCTTCATCAAACGGAGCATCATCATCGCCAGCAAAAACTGAAATAGCAATTCTATTTTTGTCCAAATTTAGTCCTTCTTTTGATATCAAAAATTCGAAACTCCATTTTATGGAATCTTCCTTAAAATAATCTCCGAAACTCCAATTCCCCAGCATTTCGAAAAAAGTATGATGGCAAGTGTCTCCCACTTCATCAATGTCTCCCGTGCGAACGCATTTTTGCACATCGACCACACGACTTCCTCCGGGATATTTTTCTCCCATAAGATACGGAACCAAAGGATGCATTCCGGCGGTCGTAAAAAGCACCGAAGGATCATTTTCGGGAATAAGTGAAGCTGAGGGAATAATGGTGTGTCCCTTGGATTCAAAGAATTTTAAAAATTTCTGCCTAAGCTCATTGGCTGTCATGTTTTTATATTACCAGTAAAAATCAATAAAAACAAGGTTTCCAATTAAACTAAAAAACGCCCCCATTGTCATCTCGAGCGACCGAAGGGAGTCGAGAGATCTAATTTTATAACTTATCGTACAAATCTTCCCATTCTGAATTCATCTTGTTTATTAGATTTATTTTCTTTTGTCTGCTCTATTTTTTCAACTGTTTTTCTCTTTCCAAAGCGCTCATTACATTTTCCGTCTGTTCAAAATATATTAACTTATCTATATTATATTTTTTGGTAAATCCATCCACAATCTTATTCTTATGCTCCCAGATTCTTTTCTTTAAATTACTCGTAACTCCGATGTATAATGTTCCTGATTTATTAGTCGTTATGTAAACGCAATATTGTTTCATCTTATTAGATTCCTCGACTCGCTATGCTCGCTCGGAATGACATAATAGTTAGCTTAATCAAAAACTAAATAATCCTTACCTCCGTTTAGAATATTTTTTGAATCCCAGTCATGAATGGATTTGAGCAAATCGTCAAAAGAATATCGAAAGCCTTCGCCCAAGCGCGTTCCAGGATCGTTGGTAATAAAACCTTGAGCGTCATAGCCGATGATTACCAGCATATGATAATTCGGTCCGCCGTTTTTAAAATTGGGATTGGGCAAAACTTTTCCCGCCGCTCCGACGATTACCGGTTTTTCATTTGATAATTCTTTCTTAATATCTTCGATGGTAATATTTTTCCCCACCCTGCCGTTTTCTAATTTGTAATATTTACTAGCAATTTGATTTAGTTCTTCCAATGCAATGCTTGGCTTATATCCGTTTTTCTTTTCAAAAGCAACCATATCCTGAATTTCTTTTTCGGCTTGCTCTTTGGTAATTGATTTTTTGCCATCAGAAAAATATTTCAGCATAACCAGGCTTGCTTCCTCGCAAGCGTCTTCGTGAAGCGCATCCCAGATTTGAAACGGCGCCTGGCCAACAAAAGGCACGTCTAGCATTATAAAGTCAGGAATTGAAAGCGCTATCGGTTTTTCTGGCTCAGCGAAAGATTCAGAAGAAACTACGGAAACTTGGCTTTCCGGCTCGACTTTTTCTTTGGCTTCGTTTTGTGTAATCGCGACTCTGTTAACGCTAAATATTCTCCCGCGATAAAAAATTCCGCCGGCAATGGCCAGAAATAATACGATCAATATTATAAATATAACTTTTTTCATTACTTTATTAATATACAATTATACTTGCATTTGTACAAACAAAAAAACCGCCTCAAGCATTAGCTATGTTGGCGGAATTAAGAGTTTATTAGATTATCCCCGAATTTATCCCCCCCCAGCCAGTGGAAATCTTAAACTCAAAAGTGTAAATTTCGCTTTGAATAATAGCATCCTTCTTCTATTTCATTTTTTCTTCCAATTTCGTTTTCGTTAATGGCCCTACATATCCAGTTTGAGAAATGCCATTCTGTTTTTGGAACTCAACAACCGCATTTGTCGTAATTAATCCGTAAAATCCGGTAACATATCCTTCATCCAAAAATCCGAGTTTGGCCAGAGCTGCTTGGATACTTTTTGCTCCTTCAGTTGTCTGAATATCAAAGTCTTTCTCTGATGCGCTATAGCCGACATCGTCCAGATTTATCTTTTTATCCGCTTTTTCCATGTCAGCATCGGAATTGGTTACGCTAATAGTTTTTTTATGGCTAGCTTGATTATCTAGCAGCTTACTCATACAGAATTTGGCAACAATTTTTTTGCTGGATTTTGTGTTCACAGAAGAAGCTTCATTGTTTCCAATTTTTACTTCAGCATTTTTGTCGAAATATTTGCCTTTAATGGTTAATTTCAGCCGTGATGAACAGCTTTTGTTGGCATCCTCATAACGATAAGCTTTCCAGGAATCAATGTGAGCCGTTTCTGAATCATCATCATTGTTGTCATCGTCATTATCATCATTTTCTCCTTCTTCGGTTTCAGCGATGCTGGTATATTGGCTGATTGAGAAATAAGAAGCATGATTAATGCTAAACGTGCAACTACCGCCTTCCGTAACGGTGCAATCAATCTCCAATGGCTCCCAACCCTCATCATTATCGCCATCCCCTCTTGAAAATATATTTAAACTTTGCCCGCTATATTCTTCGCCGACATTAAAAGTAACAATGACATCGTGAACAGAAAAATCCAAATCCTCATCGGGAATTCCAAAACGAAGCTTTGAAATGATTCTTTCATTATTGGAATCGACAATTTCAGCATACCAATCCGCAAGATCAAAAGTCCCTCCGCCCCTTTGCACAACTACAGTTCCAGCCGGAAAAGAAAGCGAGAAAAGCCCATCATCGGAAGTATAATTATATGTCTCACTAAAAGTAATCGATGAAAATTCAGCTTCTTCTCCTCCATCTCCAGTATAATAAAATTCATAAGGGCAACCCTCATCCACATAGATGTAAGCGGTTGTAGAATTGTCTCCTGTTCCATCAGTAGCTGTAATTTCAACTGTGTAATAATGTTCCGATTCCAATGGGTGGCCATCTTCGCCAACTGTCATACTCCAATTTCCATTAGTCACTGAATCTAAGGAATATTCAATTGCATTAATCGTTACAGAAACTTCAGCAGTTCCGGTAACACCGCTAATTGTTCCTTTAACATCAGGCGTCGTTTTGTTGGTTATCATATTATAAGTAGAAATTGAGGGAGCAGCTTTTGCATCACGAGGAAAAATAACAAAACCTATAGATAAAATTAAAAATGCCAAAAAAATAAAAATATTTTTTTCAGTTTTTCTTTTGTTTTTTTTATTCATTTTTTTAGTCCCTTCTTATTTCACAAATTATAATTAAATTATATACCCCTAAAAAAGATATTGCAATATATTATATGCTTAAGCAGTTCCAAATCTACGAACCCCTATCAAAAACAAGGCTCAGGTAAGCATTGTTTTCATCCGCACGATATCATAAAGAACGTTAGAATTTTATTCGTAAATAATCCTATTATATCTGCACTCCTGATTTAAATTTGAATGCATAACTTATCCCGTCGTCCTTCTCGCTATAATATTTCTAAACACAATCTTTCTTAGCTCTTCAATAATAACTATTGAAAATGCAACACCGGCAATAACGGCCCAATCCTTTCCTGACAAAGGCACTGTCCGCAAAACTTTCTGAAAAAATGGATTGTAGACCGCCAACAGTTGAAGTCCAATGACAACGCCAGTGGCTCCAACTAAAAATTTATTAGAGAATGGATTCATCTTAAAAATTGAACTGCTTTCCGAACGACAATTCCATGCGTTGAACCATTGGAAAACCGCAAGCGTTGTAAGTGAAATTGTCCAAGCTTTTGCAATATCCGTTTGGTAATTTTGGCTAAACAAATAAAGCGTTCCGATAGCCATCGGCAAAGCCATAAAAAACATCCTTTGCAACATCAATTTGTCCACAATGAAAGTTTTCCTATAGATACCAGATTTACCTCCTTCTTTCGGTTCCATTGCTAGCGCCATATCCAAAAATCCATCTGTCACCAGATTGAGCCATAAAATTTGAGCAGCTAAAATTGGTAAAGGAAAGCCAATGAAAAGTGCTCCTAGGATCACAAAAACTTCGCCCAAACTAGTGGAAAAAAGATAAAGAACAACTTTCTTAATGGAATCAAAGATATTCCTTCCTTCTTCAACGCCATGGGTTATGCTTCCAAAATTGTCATCGAGAAGAATTATATCCGAAGCTTCTTTGGCTACTTCCGTGCCGATTTTTCCCATGCCTATGCCAATATCCGCCGCCGTGAGCGAAAGTGCATCATTCACCCCATCTCCGGTCATCGCTATTACCATGCCGTTTGCCTGGTAGGCTTTTATTATTTTAAGTTTCTGATCAGGAGTGATTCTGGCAAATACGGAAACATTTTTTATTTTCAACGCCAATTCTTCTTCGTTCAATTTTTCTATTTCTTCGCCATTCAAAACTTCATCGGCAGATTTATAAATCCCGGCTTCTTTAGCAATCGCCATAGCGGTTATTTGATGATCGCCGGTTATCATAACCACCTTAATCCCAGACATAGAAACTTGCTTGACAGCATTTTTCACTTCTTCCCGAAGTGCATCTTTGATCCCGAAAAATCCTCCAAAAATAAGTTTGGGAATATTTCCTTTATCTAATGCGCCAATGCTAGTTTCGCAAAAAGCGAAACCTATGATCCGAAGCCCTTTTTGAGACATGGAGTTTATGACCGATCGGATAGCTTGTCTTCTTTTTTCCGTAAACTTCCTGGAACCGTCAATGCTCCATTCACTTTCAGATAAATCCAGAATGGATTCCGGAGAACCAGTCACTGCCAAAAGATTATTTGTTTTTTGTTCGTGAAGAGTGGCATGAAATTTCAGTTCATAACTAAAAGGAATTTCATCTAAAAGATGCGCCTCAGAAAGCAATTCATCGCGATGAAAACCAATTTTCTTGGAAAATACAGCTATTGATCCTTCTGTAGGATCTCCGGCTATCCGCCACACCCCTTCCTTCTTTTCAAAAATCAAACCAGCACTGCTATTGAAAGCGGCTATTTTACCAGCCAATAAAAGTTCGGGATGGTTGAGCGGATCTATTATTTTTCCATTAAAACTTACTTCACCTTCGGGGCTATACCCCTTGCTTTCTATTTCAAAAAAATTATCTCCGGCATAGATTTCTTCCACCACCAGTTCATTTTTGGTAACTGTTCCGGTCTTATCAACAGCTAAAATCTTAGTCTCACCCAAAACTTCAACTGCTTGAAGTTTTTTGACTAAAACATTCTTTTTGCCCATTCGCCACACTCCGCCGGCCAAAACCAGCGTAATTACAATAGGCAGTCCTTCTGGAATAATAGAAACAGCAATGGCTACCATTGTTTTAAAAATATCTTTCAAAATATATCCGTTAGCCAAACCTAAAACAAGCAAAATTGCGGAAACTGCCAATACAAAAACAATCACCAGCCGGGATAATTTTTTTATATCATTCTTGAGCGGAAATGCTGAACCAATAGCCAAAGTTTCCTTGGCAATGCTTCCCAAAAAAGTATCCACTCCTGTTGCCACGATAATCGCTTTTCCATTTCCCGCAACGACAGTTGTGCCTTTGTAAACAATATTTTCCCGGTTCATTATTGAAATATATCTTTTTTTGATAGCCGCTGTTGTTTTGAATTTTGGGGTTGATTCTCCAGTAAGAGCCGCTTCATTAATTGTGAGAGAGTTTGAAGCCATAAGACGAGCATCCGCAGGAACCTTTTCCCCTTCACGAAGAACGATAATATCACCGAGAACCACTTCTCTATCGGATACAATTATTTCTTCACTATTTCTAAGAACAGTCGCCCTTCCTTTAATGAATTTTTTGAGAGCCAAAAAAGTGTTTTGCGCTTTTCCTTCCTGGATTGCGCCGATCATTGCATTAAAAAAAAGTACAAAAAAAATGACCAGCGCGTCAATAATTTCCCCCATTAAAAAAACGACGGCTCCAGCGACTAGCAGTATATAGATAAGCGAACTTCTAAATTGACGAAAAAAAATAGACAAATAATTGTCCCTCTTGGCTCCCGGCAGTTCAATATGCCCTTTTCCCAAAAGCCTTTTTCTGGCATCATTAGAAGAAAGCCCATGCTGGCTAGAATGGAATTCGCTTATCACGTCCGCTACTTCCTGACAATAAAACTGATTTTTTTTATCCATTATTTTATATCATTACTTTCCCCTAAAAATATTTTTTACCTCGGTTAATCTTTATTATACCACGGACATAACCATACGACCCCTCTATTAACCAAAAAGAGGCTTCGGAAAATGGTTTTTAGGCTTTTCTTTCCTCCGGCGCGAAACAAAAAGCGAACTGAGAAAAAAGGAGCAGAAACAAAATAACAAGAAAAAATAATTTTTTAAGACAAAAATATATGCCAAAGAAAACAAATAAATCAAATGCGGTAAAAATAGCAGTGGTTTGCGCCAGCTTGGCGGGACTGGCAGCAACGGCTTACTTTTTCTTCGGACCAAAAGGAAAAAAGCATAGACAGCATGCCAAAGCTTGGGCTATCAAAATGAAGGGCGAGGTTGTTGAAAAACTGGAAAAGGCACGCGAAATCACAGAGCCAATCTACCTGGAGATCATTGACAGAGTATCCAAGGAATATGAGAAAGGAAAGAAAGCTAGCCGACCGGAAATTAAAGCTTTGGCGGAGGATCTCAAGAAGCATTGGAAATCAATCAGCAAATTGGCAATCGCCGCCAAACAAGAGGCTGTTAAAGATGCTTCACAGGTAATAAAGGTAGCCAAGAAAGCAAGCCGCTAATTTTCATTATTCTTTCTCTAAAACAAAAACAAGACTAACCAGGTCTTGTTTTTCGTTTGCAATGGCTAGGCGAGATGATTCGGACAAATATATTAGAAAATTGGGAACCGATTGAAGTAAGATTGGAGCGAGCGATTGCGTTGATGAGATAAAAAAACCGCCTCAAGCATCTGCTATATTGGCGGTATATCGATAAGCAAAACGATTTATCTTATCTTTTTATTTCTATTCCTCACTGCGACTCTATGCACCTGAATAGAATCGATAGATCTGCCTATCTTCTTTGCTATTTCTCTGTCGCACGGCCGATCTGTGGCAACGATTAAGCATTCATCTTCTTCTGTCCAAGCCCCTCCTCCGTTTCTGGCAAATACCCGTCCCCTGGCGTAATATCTGTTTTTTCCAGCCTGATAAGTCCCTCGATGACTATTCCTCCACGTTTTATTGTATTTGTAGCCCCCTTTCCCTTCTTGCCCTGTTTCCATGCAACCCCCTTTTTTTTGCTATATTTTTTGTTTCTTTTTACAATAAAAAATAGCAAGCAATGCGCTATTTGTCAATATTGTTGTTATAAAAAATAGAGGCCTCTATAGAAGCCTCTACTTTTGGATTTCATTTGCCAAGATAAACTTACTTCTTAACAATAACCACCCAATTCACTCTATCGTTTAAATCCAACTTCAAGCTGCTAAATTCAGAAAACATATTTTCAATTTCTTTTCTGTTGAAAAAGCTATGAGCTAAACCCGTTTCCGGCCCTGACAGAGGAGAGAAAGTTCCTTCCTCCAATTTTTTATTATTTTTAAATGTGTCCCAGCTTTCAATGTCACTAATGTCGGGCAAAGTAATAAAAGCAAAACCGCCAGGCAGAAGTGAACTGTAAATTTTATCAATTAATTTGCTGATATCTTTTTTAAAACCGTGATGAATGGAAGAAAGAGAAAACACCAGATCATATTCGTTGGATAAATAATCATAACCAAACATTTCTGCATATATTAGATTAGCCTTCGATCCTAAAACTTTCCTGCTCATTTCGATGGCAGTTTTACTAGAATCAATGCCAGTTATTTTAAACCCTAGCTTTTGTAAATAATCTAAATAGCGACCATCTCCACAGCCAATATCTAATGCATTTCTAGAAATAAAATTGGTATTTTTCACAAATTCTAAAAACTCAGGAAGCAAATCATCCTTCAGACTTCCCCAAGGTTTTCCGTCTTTTTTATAACTTTTGTATATTTTGTCCCAAACGGTCATATATTCATATTATCACAAAAAGTTAGAACCTAAAAAGAGGCTTCTGAAAGCCTCGATTTAGTTAGATTTTGCACGGGTGGAGAGAATCGAACTCCCGCTGGAGGTTTTGGAGACCCCTGTACTGCCACTATACGACACCCGCAGATCGGAATTTCTAAATCCGAATTTCTAATTTCTAAACAAATCCCAATTATCGAATGAATAAATAACCAAAATTGGACATTAGACATTCAGACATTAGTAATTGATTAGAAATTAGGTCAATTAGAAATTAGAAATTTTCAATCTATTTTACTTCCTTATGCAAAGTATTTTTTCTGCAAAATTTGCAATATTTTTTAAGCTCCAGTTTCTCTTTGAGCTTCTTCTTGTTTCTCGTTGTAAAATGAGTAATGTTTTTGCATTCGCTGCATTTCATTTTCGCAATATTTTCTCGTGCCATATATTATATTTTAGCTTTTAGTTTCATTAGCTTTCTGAAAAACTATCGAAACTATAAAAACCATTCTATTAATTATTCACTGAGCCGCCTGTCAGACTTGAACTGACGACCTTTTGCTTACAAAGCAATTGCTCTACCAACTGAGCTAAGGCGGCTTATTGATAAAATGTGGGCAGGGAGGGATTTGAACCCCCGTAGACCGAAGTCGGCTGATTTACAGTCAGCTGCGATTGACCACTCCGCCACCTGCCCAATTTGAAACCTCTGAGCCGTTGTCCGGATTTGAACCGGAGACCTACTCCTTACCATGGAGTTGCTCTACCAGCTGAGCTACAACGGCATTATCCAGCAATAACCAGCTGAATTACAACGGCATTTTATTTTAAAGAATCTATCTCGACAAGCCGCCAAAAACAATCTTTTGAAGTCTTTTTGTTTTTATCTTGGCTCTCCTGCTTCCCGGACTTAATTTTAAAACTTCTTCAAAACAAGCCAGAGAATCGTTAAAATTTCCAATTTCAATATAATAATCTCCGAGACGTTCATAGGCTTCAATATCCTTCGGATTGAAAGCAATCCTCTCAATAAGCGCTTTTTCAAATTCATTTCTTACTTGAATTCTCGAATCCGGATGAACAGCTTCCTTGCTTATCATCGGCTCAATTTCAATTTCCGTTTCCTCTATTCTAGTAGCATCTCTTCTCACCGAGATATTATCAACTCCAATTTTCATTTCTTCTTTTTCCGGCCTTGGCGTATTGCTAATCCTATTCTCTCTTTTTTCTTTTATTGAGTGAAACCAATTGTCAGTCTTGTTGTAGAATCTGAGTGAAAATAATTTGAAACGTTGCATTATTTTTTCGGAAATCTTGAGAATAAACTGGGTAAAACGAAAAAGTTTTTGTTTTTCAATCTGAGCGCCTCCGATTTCATTTCTTTTCTCCTTTAGGATTAATTCTTCCGCGATTTTAGCGCTTTTCCTGAAAAGAAAAAATATCAGAGCAGCTAGGCTCAACACGATAACAATTGGTGGAATAATGTAGCTTAACATTTCTATTAATTATTTTCACCCTGTTAAATCCTGCCTCGGTAGAACACCCTTGGTGCATTCAATAGGGTTTTACTTAATTTCTTCTTTTTTAACTATTTTTATTTTTCCACCTTCCATTCTAAGCTTAACTTCCTGCTTAACAACATCCAGCTCCAAAACTTGCCCTTTTCCTTCTTTGATTCTTGCGACACTTCCAATTTCCGGCATTCCAGAAAGTATTTCTTGATATTGCTTCGCTTCATACGAAAGACAGCACATCAGCCTTCCGCATACGCCAGAAATTCTATCTGAACCCCTGCTAGCCACCTGTTGGACTCTCGCCATTTCAGTGGAAATGCTGGGAATATCTCCAGGAAATTTAACACAGCAAAGCTCTCTCCCGCAAATCCCGCATCCTCCCAATCTCCTTGCTTCATCCCGAGATCCGATTTGAAGCATTCGAACGCTCCTATGGAAAATTTTCGCTAAAGTTTTGACTAATTCCCTGAAATCAACCCTTTCGTCTGCTGTAAAAATAATAACCACATTGCTTCCATCCAAGCCGATTCGAGCATCAATAAGTTTCATCTTAAGCTCCAGTCTTTTTATTTCACTTTTGCAAACCTTTAGCAGCTCTTCTTTCTTTTCTTCATTTTTTTTAAAAGCTTCAATATCCCGAGGAGTTGCAACCCTGACAATAGGCTGTCCTTTGTCATTTTTAGTTTCAACTCCGATTTCTAAAACATTTCCAAGATCATTGCCAAATTCACCTTCTATAATTACTTTATCGCCTTTAGCCAGATCAACATCCCCAAAACACAATCGTGGATTTTCCCAACTATATAAACTGACTAAATATTTTGCCATTTTCTAATCGTTCTGATCGTTCTATCGTTTTGCTCGTTTAATTCGTTAAAATTTCAGCAACTTCAACGCCTTTAACGCTTAGAACGCCTTGAACACTTACAATTCGTATCTCACAAATTCTCCTACTTGAATATTTTCTCCGATTATTCCAATTTTTTCAGCGATGAGCTCTCCGACAGTAATATCGGAATTTTTAACAAAAGACTGCGTCAGAAGCGCCGATTCCTCCCTGAATTTTTTTTCTTTTCCGGCCATTATTTTTTCCAGCATCGTTTCCAGTTTCCCTTCGTTCTTGAGCTGCTCGGTCCAAATTTCTTTTTCTTTATCTACAAGTTTCAAAGAAACATCTTCCGGCTTCAAAAATTTTGGATTCATTCCTGCAATATGCATACAGATATCTTTGGCGAGTTCCTGAAAGTCGGAATTTCTGGCTACAAAATCAGTCTCGCAAAAAAGCTTAATCATTACCCCGATTCTATTATTAGAATGAATATATGAAGCTACGATTCCTTCTTTGGCCGTTCTTTCGGATTTTTTCACAGCCTTGGCTTGCCCGCTCTTCCTCAAGAGTTCAATAGCTTTTTCTTCATCTCCATTGGCCGCTACAAGCGCTTTTTTAATATCAACCATTCCTGCTCCGGTTTTTTCCCTGATTGTTTTTATTTTTTTAAGCATACTATTGAAAATTTTAAATTCTTAATTTTAAATTTTAAATGAAACGTCAAATGAAAAATCTTAAAATTTAGTCATTTGTAAACTTAAAATTGAATTAAAATTTATAATTTAAAATTTATAATTATTTTGCTGGTGTTTCTTCTTTTACAACCTGTTTGCTCTCGATTATCGCTTTGCAAATATAGCTCAGCATCAGCCTTACAGATGATATTGCATCATCATTGGCCGGGATCGGATAATCGACAACCGTCGGATCAACATTGGTATCAGCCAGCGCAATGACTGTAACTCCCGATTTCCTGGCTTCTTTTATGGCCAAATCATTTTCCTTTATATCGGTTACAAAAATCGCTCCCGGAAGATCTTTCATGTCTTTTATCCCTCCCATTTTAATCTCCAATTTATCAAGCTCCTCCTGCATCTTCATCTGTTCAAACTTAGTATATTTTTTGGCTTCTCCCTTATCAATCGTCTCCTTGAGATCCTTAAGATATTTTCCTCTTCCTCTGATAATCTTAAAGTTTGTGAAAGTTCCTCCCAGCCATCTTTCCGTTACGAAAGGCATTTCGCAAAAAATCGCCGCTTCCTTAACAATTTCTTTGATTTGTTTTTTTGTTCCGACAAAAAGAATTTCTTTCCCCTCGGATTTTACTTTTTTAATAAACTCCAGAGCTTCTTTTAATTTTTCTTCAGTTTTTTGAAGATCAATTAAATTAATTCCTTTCCGAGTGCCGAAGATATATTCATCCATTTTTGGATTTCTTCGGGACTTTTGATGTCCAAAATGAACACCTTTTTTAATCATTGTTTCCATGCTTAATCCCAGATCAGAATAATTCAGGTTAGCAAAATAATCCTCTTTGGAGGATTCATTCTTACTATCCTTTGCTTCTGCGGCCTGGATAGGCTTGTTTTCTTCCATTGTATTGTTTACCTTAATAATTACAACTACTTTCTTCTTTTAACGGCCCTAAACCCCGAGTATTCGGGACAGGAAGGAGCCCGGAAAAAAGTATGTTTATTCTGTTAAATCGCTGCGAAGCAGAAATATTTAACAGGGATTTTCGTGCCTTAGCGGTACGTATTACAGTATATCAGAAAGGCGCCCCTTGTCAATTCTGACCTTATATGATAGACTAATCGAGTTAAAAAGCTAAAAAGTTATAAGGTTATAAAGTTATAAGGTTATAAAGTTTATGAAATTTCCAAGGGAGACGAGGTTGAAACTTTAAGAACTTTAGGAACTTTACAAACTTTATGAACTTCGATATTTATGAAAAAGGGAATACATCCAAAATACCATGATGACGCAAAAATAATCTGTTTTTGCGGAGCTGAGCTTGAAACCGGATCGACTCAAAAGGAAATCAATGTCGAAATTTGTTCGCAGTGCCATCCTTTTTATACCGGGAAAAAGAAGATGTTGGACTCCACTGGGCGAGTTGACCGCTTCAAGAAGATGGCTGAAAAAGCTGCAGCCAAGAAAGAAGCTGCCAAAAAAACTAAAGCAACAAAATCCGAAGCCGAAAAGAAACCCACCGACGCTAAAGCTAAGGCGGGCAAGCCGGCCAAGAAAACGAAGAAATAATTTTTCTAGAAATTATAAAATTTTCAAAAAGCTTCCGACATTCGGAAGCTTTTTTGCATTCAAAAATTAATATATTTTACTACAGTATACTGTAATACTGTAGTATATTTTGCAGAAATAAAAAACCGCTGGGCGAACCATGCGGCGAATAAATCCATTACTCTAACATACGATTAATAAAGAAGGCATTGCCGTCAGCAGACAGCTTAACAGCATAACCCGTTTCATCATCGCATCCTTTAAAAATAGCAGGAGGCGCTACGGGCAAAGTACCACTTATCCAAAGTTTATATTTGCGGCTTAGAGCCTCCAGCTCATCGGCAAAAGTTTTTACCTTTTCCATAAAAGTAGCCTGCTTCCATGGCAGCTCAGGCCAAACAAGCTGCGCTTTTTCCAGAAAAAAATCAATTGTCGTTTCTTTTACCTTTGGTTCATGGGTGAGATCTTCTTCTTTAATTTCTTTAATGATATATGCTTCTCCCTCAACGAAAGGCTCAACAAAATCAGCTTCTGAAATTTCTCCTCGCCCATCCCATATTTTTCCCTCGGAAGATAGTACTCCTGCGTGAATAATAACGGGATCAACAATTAGGCCAATAAGAGGCCAGCCAAGACCACGATGCAGAGCCAATGCGAAGTTATAGCATTGACCATAAATTGATGAGCTTAGCATCAAGCGAAAATCAGATGTGTCTATTTCTTCAATTATAGTAGACATAAGCTATAATCCCTCCTCGTTTCTAATTGTTTAAGAACCGACAAATGTATGTGTTTAAAACATCTCTCTATTTGTTCTAAATTATCTTATAAAACAATAAATTCTATATTTTCCCCGCCATCAATTAACTTCGCATAAGCAAGAATTACTTCCTTATCCGGATATTTTTCTAAAATTTTATCTTTCGCTTTTTGAAGTTCTTCTTCGTGAAATTTCTGTTCAGCCTCAATGTCGCCGTTGAATTTAGAAGATCCGCCATACGCTCCGCAATCCTGATGATTTACAATAACTATCTTTTTCACGTGATGCAAATCGCAAGGAACACTCACGCATCCCAGCGCCAAATCATTTCCTTTATTGATGGCCTGGGCTGCTCCCGGAAGCGATGGAAAATCAAAACTAGTTAGATTTAATTCTTTTTCCGCAAATTCCAAAGTCTCTTTCCAAAAACGAAAATCGATGCAGCAAAGAACGACTGCCTCACAAGAATGAATATTTTTATACTTATATGATGTTTTCACAATATAATTGTCATCTTGAGCGAAGTTATTCGCCGCGAATAACGTAGTCGGAAGATCTAATTAGATTCCTCGACTCGCTATCGCTCGCTCGGAATGACATCTAAAAAATTATTCTAAGCTAATACCTCTTTTCGTGCGATGCTTTCTGGCAACCTTAATCCTGTTTGATTCATGCTCGATTGCCGCTGCCACTCTGGCATATTCCTGATCATCCATCGTTTCTCTGGTTTTCATAAGTTCTTCCGCTCTGGATTTGGCTTTTTCCGCTTCCTCGACGTCAATCTCTTCGATTCGTTCCGCTGTGTCAGCCAAAAAAACTAGCTCATTTTTATCAAATTCAACAAAACCGCCGGAAGTTGCCAACACCGTTTCCTCGTTTCCTTTTTTGAAACAAATTTCTCCTGCTTTGAGCGAAGCGATATACGAAGTATGGTTAGGCAAAATCGTAATTTGCCCATCAGTCACCGGAAGCGTCACCTGATCAACCTCATCCTCAAAAGCCGTCTTCTCTGGTGTTACTATTTTAAAATGTATCTTTGGCATAAATTTACAATTTTCAATTTACAATTTTCAATGAATTTTCAATTTTCAATTATTTAATGTTTGAAAATTTTTTCATTGTAAATTTATTGTAAATTGATCATTGATCATTGAAAATTGCGAGTTAAAAAACTATTTTTTAATCTCGCTAATATCCCCTTTCATATAGAACTCTTGTTCCGCCACCCCATCATATTCCCCATCCAAAATTGCTTTGAAAGCTTTGACAGTATCGGCTAGTTTCACATATTTTCCCGGTGTTCCAGTGAATTGTTCCGCCACAAAGAAAGGTTGAGACAAAAATTTCTGAATCTTTCGGGCTCTGGCAACAGCAATTTTGTCTTCATCGGCCAATTCTTCCATTCCCAAAATGGCAATAATATCTTGAAGATCTTTGTATCTTTGAAGTACTTGCTGAACTCCGCGAGCCACTTGGTAGTGTTCTTCTCCGACAATATTCGGATCAAGAATCGTTGAGCTGGAATCCAAAGGATCAACCGCCGGATAAATTCCCAGCTCCGATAAAGGACGCGATAACACAACTGTTGAATCCAGATGTCCGAAAGTCGTCGCAGGAGCGGGATCCGTAAGATCATCGGCCGGAACATAAACGGCTTGCACGGAAGTAATAGATCCTTTTTGAGTGGAAGTAATTCTTTCTTGAAGTTCACCCATTTCTTCAGCCAGTGTCGGCTGGTAACCTACTGCGGAAGGAATTCGTCCAAGAAGCGCTGATACTTCGGAACCTGCCTGCGTGAAACGAAATATATTATCGACAAATAGCAAAACATCTTTTCCTTCGTCATCGCGGAAATATTCGGCCATAGTCAAAGCGGAAAGCGCAATTCTCTGGCGAGCTCCGGGCGGTTCATTCATCTGACCGAAAACCAGACAAGTCTTGTCCAAAACTCCTGAATCTTTCATTTCGTGATACAAATCATTTCCTTCACGAGTTCTTTCTCCGACTCCGGCGAAAACCGAATATCCTCCGTGCTCCTGGGCAATGTTTCGAATGAGTTCTTGAATAACCACCGTCTTTCCCACTCCCGCTCCTCCAAAAAGTCCGACCTTTCCACCTTTCACGAAAGGACAAATGAGGTCAATAACTTTTATTCCGGTTTCGAAAATTTCCGTCTTGGTAGATTGATCTTTGAATTTCGGAGCTTGGCGATGAATCGGATATTTCTTTTCAGTTTTCACTTCTTCTTTCCCGTCAATCGCTTCACCCAAAAGATTAAACATTCTTCCCAGAGTTTCTTTTCCCACTGGAACTTTAATGGCGTCACCGGTACTTGCTACTTCCATTCCTCGAGACAATCCATCGGTAGAACCCATCGCCACCGCGCGGACTTTATTTCCGCCCAGATGCTGATGAACCTCAAGAACCAGTTTCTTTCCATCTTTGAGACCAATTTCCAAAGCATCGTGAATCCTTGGAAGATTTTCTCCAAATTCAACATCCACCACCGGCCCAATTACTTGCACAATTTTTCCTGCATTAGACATATAACTTTTCTTTATTGTCATCCTGAGCGGAGTAATTTCGCCGCGAAATTACGCAGTCGAAGGATCTAATTAGATCTCTCGACTCTCAGCCAGCTGGCAGATTGCTCGAGACGACATAAATCTTCAATTAAATATTAACTGCTAAATATTGCCTTATTTCGGCTAATATTCACTAGCTAAGATTCAACTATTGACTTTTGATCTATTTTGGAGTATAATTACAGATTGAGTTAGTTAAACATCTGATTCACAAAATACAACCAGTAGGAGGAGCCTCATGAAAATGACCTTGACAAGAGCAATAATATGTGGCTGCATCATCGCAATAATTGCGTATCTTGTTCAAATTCTTTTTCCGGTTAGCCCCCTGAAAACGAGTTTGATAATCGGTTCGTGGGCATTTGGTGTTATAGCTTGGATAGCTTGGATTAAAAATCCATAAATTCCAAATCTATAACATGCGATAAGGACTATCAATCAACAAAATAACGTTGATTGCTCTGGTCCTTTTTTTATTTTCAAAACTACTCACAAAACTCAAATTCTTTAAGTTTTGAATTGTGGCTTTAAACGTTAGAACTCCCTCTCCTCCTAGGAGAGGGCTGGGGTGAGGTAAATTGTTTCTTCAATTTTCAAAAATACTCCATCCAAATTATTATTCACATCATTATTCCAAAATATCAATACTCTAAATCCTAATTTTTCTAAAAACTTACTTCTTTCTTTGTCATATCTTTCTTGTCTTTCCTCTTTGTGTTGCCAACCATCCAATTCTATTATTATCTTTTTATCCAAACAAATAAAGTCAACTATATATTTTCCTATCGGGTACTGTCTTCTAAATTTCAAATTTTTAAATCCCCTATTTCTCAATCTTGACCAAACAATTATTTCTTGCGGTGTTTGATTTTTTCTTAGTTTTTTTGCTTTGTCTAAATTGCTCATAGACTTTCAGCCTTCATTTACCTCATCCGCCCGAGGCGGGCACCTTCTCCTAGGAGGAGAAGGAGAAATTTTTTAACTCCCTCTCCTCCTAGGAGAGGGCTGGGGTGAGGTCGATTGAGGGTTCAATTTTCCAGTGCTGCTCTTCCGGCTGAAATTTCGGAAATTTCCTGCGTAATCTTGCTTTGCCTGATTTGGTTGTACGCCAACGTGAATGCGGCGGCCATGTCTTTTCCGGCTTCGGTGGCGTTTTTCATTGCAATCATTCGGGCGGATTCTTTTGAGGCATTTGATTCCAGAAGCGCGTGATAAATCTGCATCTCAATGAGGCGCGGGAAAATAAAATTCAAAACTTCAGCCGGACTTGGCTCAACTTTGTATTCCACTTCCGGTTCCTCGAATCCATATTCCTTCGCCAAGACATCCATTTCCAAAAGTTGTTTCTCCAAATCCACTTTCGATATCGGTAAAATTTGCCTGACTTTGACTTGCTGCTTGATTGCTGAAATATAGTCGGTGTAAACCACCACTACCTTGTCAAAAGTTTTGTCCAAATATCCATCCATTGCAATTTTCGCGAGTGGTCTCACATCTTCCACCATCGAATAGTATGTTAGTTGCGGAAAACTAGCGATAATTTCCTTGTCCATCTTTCGCAAAAACTTTTCCCCCTTTTTCCCAACTGTCACAAAATCTATTTTTAATTTATCAGCCGAAACTTCCGGATCAATTTTTTTGAATCCAACTCGATTGGTCATCAGTTTTTCCGGATTTTGAAGTTCTTCTCTGATTTTTTTGAGTATCTGAGTGTTGTATGATCCGCAAAGTCCTTTGTTGGAAGTCACCAAGATTACCAAAACATGTTTCACTCTTCGCACCGCCAAAAATCCAGACTTCTCTTCTTTGAATGCGCGTGATAGGTTTTTGAGAACGCTCCACGCGCTGTGAGCATAGGGACGAATATGCAAAACGCCTTTGACTGCGCGCCGCATTTTGGCCGCCGAAACCATCTCCATCGCCTTGGTAATCTTGGCAGTGTTGGTTGTCGACTTTATTCTTCTTCGAAGGTCTTTAATCGAATTCATAATATAATTTTAGAACCCCCTCTCCTCCTAGGAGAGGGCTGGGGTGAGGTCGATTGAAGGTTTTTTTCTTCCCTTCAATTTACCTCATCCGCCCGAGGCGGGCACCTTCTCCTAGGAGGAGAAGGAGTTTTTAATTTATTTTTGCATTTCTTTAAAACTTTTTATTGCTCCTTCGAGCGCCTTGACCACATCGTCAGTTAGTTCTTTCTTCTCCGCAATGAGCGTCAAAACTTCTTTCTTTTGTCCGTTCATAAACTTGTGGAATTCATCTTCCCAAACTTTCAATTTATCTACATCCACATCATCCAAAAATCCATTAGTCAGTGCGTAGAGAATCGCCACTTGATTTTCCACTGCCATCGGCTGATATTGTCCTTGCTTCAAAATTTCCGCGGTTCGCTTTCCTCTTTCAATTTGAAATCTGGTTTTTTCATCGAGATCTGATCCGAACTGGGCAAAAGCTTCCAGTTCCCGATACTGCGCCATATCCAATTTCAGTTTTCCAGCCACTTTTTTCATCGCTTTGATCTGCGCGGCGGATCCCACCCGAGAAACAGAAATTCCCACATTAAGCGCCGGCCTCATTCCTTTGTAGAAAAGATCGGCTTCCAAATAAATCTGTCCATCAGTAATAGAAATAACATTAGTCGGGATATAAGCGGAAACATCTCCGGCTTGAGTTTCAATGACCGGAAGAGCGGTAATCGAACCTCCGCCCAGTTCCTTGCTCATTTTCGCGCTTCTTTCCAAAAGTCTTGAATGCAGATAGAAGATATCTCCCGGGTAAGCTTCGCGTCCTGGCGGTCTTTTGAGGATAAGAGAAACCTGGCGATACGCCCAAGCGTGCTTGGAAAGATCATCATACACCATCAGAACATCCAATCCTTTATCCATAAAATATTCTCCCATCGCGCATCCGGCATACGGAGCGATGTAGGAAAATGGAGCCGGATCAGATGCGCCAGCCACCACCACGATCGTGTACTCCATTGCGCCTCGCTCTTCCAGTTCTTTCACAATTCTAGCTACTTTTGATTTTTTCTGTCCGATTGCCACATAGACGCAAACCATATCCTGTCCTTTCTGATTGATGATAGTGTCAATTGCAATAGCAGTTTTTCCGGTCTGGCGGTCGCCGATAATAAGTTCGCGCTGGCCCCTTCCAATCGGAATCATCGCATCAATCGCTTTGATACCAGTCTGAACCGGTTGGTTAACCGAACTTCGAGCAATAACGCCGGGAGCAATTTTTTCAATCGGATAAAATTCATCGGCCTTGATTTCTTCTTTTCCATCAATCGGCATTCCGAGCGGATTTACCACTCTTCCGATGAGTTTTTCTGTAACTGGAACAGAAAGAATCTTTCCGGTCGATTTCACTTCGTCGCCTTCTTTAATGTCCGTATATTCACCCAGAATCATCGCTCCAATCCGGTCTTCTTCAAGATTGAGAGCCACTCCGAAAACGCCATTCCCAAATTCTAACATTTCCGAAGCCATGCAGTTGGAAAGTCCGGAAACTCGGGCAATACCATCTCCGATTTCCATTACTTTTCCAACTTTTTCGGTCGCAACCTCGCTCTTAAAATCCGCAATCTGCTTTTTGAGTTGCTCGATGATATAATCCTTGTTCATATGTTAGCATGTCATTCCTGCGAAAGCAGGAATCTACACTTTCGTTAACTTGTGATTTTACGATTCCGTAGATTCCGGGTCAAGCCCGGAATGACAATAAATATTTATTAAATTTTAACTGCTAAATATTGGCTTATTTTGACTAATATTCACTAGTTAAAACTCAACTATTGACTTTTTCTCTGTTTGGTGCTATAATTGCCCATTGAGCTGAATTTAGGCTCAAAATTATTCCCCGAAAAAAAGGAGGCTATCATGGATATCTATTTCGGAAACCTAGAGATTGGAGATGAATTTAAGACGAAAGGAGCAGAGGCATATGCACCTTTCACTAAGATCCAACCAATGATGAAATTCGGGCTTCATCAGTCGGGAAAATCACTTATCGAGTCACGGGAAATCAATGCCACCTGTGGCGAAGATTACTATTCTTTCGCACAGGATACTCCTGTTGTGAAAGTCTAAATTTCCAATGGTCATACCCGAGGTCATTTGTTGGACAACCGTCCAACATTTGGCCTTTTTTTATTTTTCCAAAGAACTTTTTTTAAAAACTACTGTTCAAAACTCAAATTCTTTAAGTTCTGAATTGTGGCTTTAAACGTTAGAACTCCCTCTCCTCCTAGGAGAGGGCTGGGGTGAGGTCGATTGAAGGTTTCAAGTTCGTACTTCCCTCAAATTTACCTCATCCGCCCGAGGCGGGCACCTTCTCCTAGAAGGAGAAGGGGTTTTTAAATTATTCTTTTTTAACTCTCTAATTTTTTCTTCAAATCAGCCAACTGCCTTTCAACGCTTCCGTCCATCACTTCATCCCCAACCCTTACAATAATTCCGCCTTTAATATCTGAATCAATTATACTCTTTATCTCAACATTCTTCGTATTGTATTTCTTTCCAACAAATTTCTCTATCTCAACTCTCAATTCTCTATCTAATTTCTCCCGGCTTGCTACTTCTGCTTCTACAATTCCTTCTTCCTTGTTCCAAATATCTCTGAATTTGCTGATTATGCTATTGATATTTTTAATCTGATTATTTTTCGCCAAAACTTTCACAAAATTAGCCACAATTTCATTAATCTCGCTTTGAGATTTTCCTTTCGCTGATTCATACAGCGCGCTGGCATATTGTGTATTGGATATTTTCATAAATATTTGTTATTCCTGCGAAAGCAGGAATCTACATTCCCGCATATCGCTAGCGTAGATTCCGGGTCAAGCCCGGAATGACATGAAAAATTATTCTATAGCCTTCTTTATTATCTCCCTGTCCTTTCCGCTATCCATCTTCTCATCAATCACTTTTCCCGTTGCAGCCACGACTAAATTGGCTATTTCAGATTTCACTTCACTCATCATTTTCTTTTTTTCTTCCTCCAACTGCTTCTGGGTATTAGCCACAATTTCTTCCGATTTTTTCTTGGCTTCATTTAAAAGATCTTCCTTGTTTTTCAAAGCTGTTTTGTCCGCCACTTCAATAATAGCCTGCGCTTCTTTCCTGGCCTTACTCAAAACTTCTTTTTCCCTTTCTTCAGTTTCCGTAAGTTTTTTGTTAGCTTCCTTGGCATCCCTCAGTCCTTTTTCTATTTTTTCCGTTCGGTCATTCATCACTTTAACGAGAGGTCCGTAAGCGAATTTGTACAGCACAAAAAGCACAATAGAAAAATTAACTATCTGCGCGATTAATATTTTGTAATCAATGTGAAATGTTCCGATTAGAGCGTCCATAAGTAACGAATTCTCGCGAATAACAAAACAATTTATTCGAATATATTGTTTTTGACATTCGCAATTATTAGCATTTTAATATTCTCACGATGACTCCCATTTTATTGGGAGCCAATAGATAATACTAGTTGCTGCTAGCTGATTGTGAAAGCCACTACCAAGGCATAAATTGCGATTGCTTCAGCAAAAGCTGCCGAGAGAAGCATCGGGGCCAGAATTTTTCCGGCTGCTTCAGGATTTCTTCCGATTGATTCCATCGCTTTTGCTCCAATTCTTCCAATTGCCAAAGCCGGGCAAATGGATCCGATTCCGATTGCCAGAGCTTTTGCGATCATAGTCAGATCGAGAGCTGTTTTTACTGCTTCTCCTTCCATAGGATTTTGCTTTTATTCTCAAGTCGACAATAATTTTTTGGTTTTTAACGTCGCTTGATGAATAAAATATTATTAAATAATTAATTTCAAATTTAATGTTCTTCTGTCGCTGTCGCCATACTCATAAAAACCAGAACTAAAATAGAGAACACCAGCGCCTGGACTAATCCGACAATAATTTCCAAAAACATAAAAGGCACCGGGGTTAAAAATGCAAAAATAGCCATCATCGAAACCAACAGAACTTCACCGGCAAAAATATTCCCAAAAAGCCTGAGCGACAGAGAGGCAATTTTTGCCACTTCTCCCACTATTTCAATCATGCTGACAAAAGCCTTAATCGGATTGACCAGCAGAATATTTTTGTCCTTTTTGAATTTTTTGGGGATTTCTAAAAATGCCTTGACATTGATAAATCTATTGAAATAATTCCAGCCTCCAACCATCATCGCTCCAAAAACATGGATAGCTACTACCGAAAACAAAGCTAATGCCAAGGTAGTATTAAGATCAGCGGTTGCTCCCCGGAACATCGGGATGAAAAACCTTTCTCCATGTAATTCTTCAATAAAACCGATCGATCCGACAAAAGGCATCAGTCCCAGATAATTATTAACCAGAATAAATAAAAACAATGTCAGACAGATTGGAAGCAATTTCTGTGATTTTTTTCTGTCTCCGGTAATGCTATCGGCAAAACTCAATGCGCCTTCCAAAATTGTTTCGAACATATTTTGGACTCCTCTGGGAATTTTTTTTATCTTTCTTCCTGCCGCTACAAAAAATAATAATAAAATTATTACCGCCAGCCAGCTATTGAGTAAAGCGTTGGTAACGGTAAAACTTCCGATGTGAAAAATCGGTTCGGCAAAAATCGTGGTCTCATGTTCTATTTCGTTGTTATTGTTTTCCGCCATTTTTTTTCTTCTTTTCGTCTTCAATGATCTTATTCATCATCGCTTTTGCCTCTTTAACTATCCCCATTGATGAAATAACAAAAGCGACTCCGACACTCGCCAAAAAAATCCAGGGAGCAGTGTCGTATTTTTTGTCCAACCATCTTCCAACGAAGACAGCCACAATTACCGGTCCGGCAATCCATCCGGAAAGTCTGGCAAACATAACCATACCCGGCTCCCACCACGGTATTTTTTGTTCATCGTTATTCATTCCTTTTTCATTGTTTAGTAATTTGCAAAAAATGTCAAGGGTCAAAAACCCGAAATTGCATTATATAAATAATAGCTCGAATAAGCCTTTTTGTTTTTTGGAAAATGGGGGTTTGTCATTCCTGCGAAAGCAGGAATCTACGCTTTCGAAAATTCGCCAGCGTAGATTCCGGGTCAAGCCCGGAATGACATAGCAGTTATATTCCTAACAATCTTCTCGCATTTTCTGTCGTTGATTTTTCCACTTTTTCTATGTTCACCCTTTTAATTTCCGCAATTTTTTCGGCGACATATTTAACATACATAGACTCGTTTCTTTCGCCTTTTCTAGGAACCGGAGCTAAATACGGACAGTCGGTTTCCAAGAGCATATTTTTTAAATCAATTTCCTTGATCAGACGATCGTAACTTTCTGAATAAGTTATGATTCCATTGAGTCCAATTTTATATCCTAATTCAACAAATTTTAGCGCAGTTTTATGTCCACCCACAAAGCTGTGAATGATTCCCCTTCTGACCGCTGGATTATCCTTCAAAATTTCATAAAGGTCTTCGTAGGCATCCCAACAATGGATCATTATCGGTTTTTCGACTTCATTAGCCAGTTTAATTCCCTGAATAAGAACCTCTTTTTGTTTTTTCTTTAATTCTTCTCTGTCATCTCCCTCTTCAAAATGATGATAATCCAACCCCATTTCTCCGATTGCCACTACTTTGGAATTTTTGGCCAGTTCCAAATATTTTGAATACTCAAAATCTTCTCCGTTAGTTTTTATTTCCACTTCCTCTAATTCATTGTCGTCCTTGTAACTAAAATTTATTTTTTGCAGATGCAACGGATGAATTCCAACGGCGGCATACACGCCTTCTTTATATTTTTCCGCCATCAAAACCGCCCGCTGGCTGGTTGAATACTGCGATCCGACATTAATCATCCAGATATCGTTATCCAGAGCCCGCTTTACTGTTTCATCCGCATCGCCTTTAAATGCAGAGAAATTTAGATGCGCATGAGTATCGATTAACATAAAATTATTTTATCCTTTGAAATAACATCACCGGTTCTTTGGTTTCCAGCGCTTTTTTCATTTTTTCGGAAGTTTCAGGAAGAAAGGGATCAATGAGATTTGAAACCAGATAGAGATCGCGAATCGGTTTTTTCATTACTTCTTCAAATTTCCCAGCATCCGATTTGGCGAGCTCCCAGGGCTTATTTTCTTCAATGAATTTATTGTCCTCCCGGATAACATTCCAAATGTGATCAACTGCCTGGCTAAATTCCAGCGTATCAATCCAATTTTTGAACTCATCTCGAAACTGAAAATTTTCTTCCTTGAATTTATCAATTAGTCCATCGCTAAGCTTTACAACCCTTGAAACCAAATTTCCAAGTCCATTGGCCAAATCAGCATTATATTTTTCAGTCATTTTTTCCCAGCTAACATCGCTGTCTTCTCCAAAATTTCCACCCATACTTAAAAGTAAATATCTCGTCCCATCAATTCCAAATTTTTTCACCATCTCCTTGGGCGAAATAACATTGCCAATGCTTTTGCTCATCTTTTGTCCATCAACCACAATAAATCCGCGAATAAAAATTTGTTTTGAGTTTGGAATTCCGGCTGACATCAGCATCGCTTGCCACATTGCTGATTGCTGGCGCAGATTATCTTTTCCGGCAATTTGCACCCCGGGCCACCATTTCTCAAAATTTTCCATATCCTTCGGCCAACCGATAGCTGTAATATAATTTATAAGCGCATCAAACCAAACATATATTACATGATCCGAATCACCAGGAACTTCGATTCCCCAAGGCATTTTTTCTTTCATCCGGGAAATGGAAAAATCTTCCAGCCCCATTCCCACAAAACTTTTAATTTCATTAAACCTTTTCTTCGGCAGGACAAATTTCGGATTTTTTTCATACAAATCCAAGAGTTTTTGCTGATAAGCAGAAAATTTGAAGAAATAATTTTCTTCCTCGATACATTCGATTTCCTGGTCCGGATGAAGCGGGCATCTTCCATCCACCAATTCAGAATCGGTCTTTTCCAGCTCGCATCCGACGCAGTATTTCACTTTGTAATTTTTTTTATAGATGTCGCCATTCGTTTCGCATCTTTTCCAAAACTCCTGCGCCGCTTCAATGTGTTTTTTGTCGGTCGTCCGGATGAAATTATCGAAAGAAAGGTTAAGCAAATTTTTTAGATCCGCATAACCTTCTGCCAGTTTATCACAATAATCCTGGGGCTTCATTCCAAGCTCTTCGGCTTTTCGGAAAATTTTGAGCCCATGTTCATCTGTTCCGGTATTAAAAAATACCTCGTCGCCCAGTTCGCGATGAAATCTTGCCAACGCATCCGCTTGAATCAGTTCTCCGGCAAATCCAATATGCGGATCCGCATTGATATATGCCAGAGTAGTGGTAATGTAAAAATTATTTTTCATAGAATATTAACTTCCTAATTTTGATTCGTAGTTATCCGCCCAATAGAGAACTTTCTCGCAATACCAGTTGTATTTTGACGAGGTTGTTCCGGAAAGATAGAGTTTTGCCGCATTGCATTCTCCTTTTTTGGATGTCGCCCCGCCTCTGGCAAGCTTCAGCCCCATTGCCATTACTCCGTCAGTCAAATTCCAGGGATCAGGAGGGTTGTGTCCGGTTCTAGATGCAATTGAGCTTTTGTATCCCATCCAAGTGTCAGGCATAAACTGCGCCACTCCCATCGCTCCTCCGGTTCCTGTATATCCGCTCGGGGGGCAGGAAACCTTTCTTTTTTCCCATTTGTAATCTAATTCGCTGCAAATGCTTTTAAACACTTTCAGCCTATTTCCGCTCATTCGGCTGTCCTTAGCGTAGCATCCTCCGGTAAATCTTCCAAGATCAGACTCAACTACTAGCATCCCCAAAATAAAATCCTTGCGGACTCCTGAAGCTTTGGAAGCAAACTTGGCTGCGTCTTCAACGTCCTTGGCGTCATAAGCTTTTCCCAAATATCCCGACAAGTTACTCCTCAACTTGGAAAGTTTGGCATTGAGTTCTCCCAGTGTAGCCTCTTTTTGATTTATATCTCCTTGAGTTTCAGCTTTGTCTGACAAGAGGATGGATTTTTGATCCTCTTTCATATCCAAAAGCTTCTCATGATCCAGCCTATCTTCTTCAATTTCCTTGGCTTGAGCCTGAACATCTTCTTTCGACTTTTTAATATCTTCGACTGTATCGTAAACTTTTTGATTCAATGTAATGATATGGTCAGCTTCGGAGAATATTTTGGAAAGATCATTTTCATTCAGCATAGAATACAATACAGGCTCTTTTTGATTGTAATAGAATTCTTGAAGAAGATTTTTGAGAACTTCTTTTTGAAGATCCATTCTTCCTGACAAAAGATCTAACTCTTTTTTCTTCCGATTTATGCTTTCCGTTGCTTCCTTGATCATTGCTTCGGTTTTATCAATTTGAGTTTGAGTAGAATAAACTGAGCTACTGATAGCGTTAAGATTTTGGTTGAGCTTGCTTAAGGCATCTTCCTGTTTCTTAATGTCTTTTTCGATATCATTAATGGAATCTGCAGCCAAAACAAAATTGCTTCCAGCTAAAATCTGATAGCCCAAAAACCCAGCAACCATAAAAATTGCTGCAATCAATGGCAGAATTTTACTTTTGTTTTCTTTAATCACTATTAAATAATAGCATTTTTTGGAAAATTTATCAAAAAAAGCGGACTGTCCGCTATTGCGGCGGACAGTCCGCTAAATAAAGTTCAACTTTTATTTCTTCTCTTTTTTATCTTCCTTCTTATCTTCTCCTTCTTCCGCCGGAGTTTCCTTAACTACTCCTTCGACTTTCGTCACATCTTCTTCAACCTTTTCTTCAAGAGAAGCCAGTTCTTCTTCGCTTCTTGGCGCTTCTACCAAAGCCACAGTCATTTCTTCATCATCCAAAACCTTTACATTGTCGGAAATATCAAGATCCTTGATTTTTATGTGATCATCGAAAGTCTTAATCTTGGAAATATCGACAGTAATTTCGGATGGCAGATCGGCTGGTAGACAGCTGATTTTTATTTCATCCAAACTTTTTACCAGCATACCGCCCAATTCTTTGATGGCAGGAGATTCTCCAATAAATTCCAACGGGATATTGGTTTCTATTTTTTCATCCATCCTGACCTGGAAAAAATCAATATGAGAAAATTTTCCGGTCATTGGATCAACTTGAATGTCATGCACCAAAGCATTGACTTTCTTATCTCCGATTTCCAATTCAATCACCGTGCTCTCGCCGGCTTCATTATAGGCTTTTTCAAATTCCAGATATTTTACCCAGATATTCTGAGCTTTTATCTTGTGGCCATACATCACTGCGGGAATCATCCCATTCTTTCGAAAAGAATCCAGTTTTTTGCCATTGCCAACTTCTTCTCTTGTCTTTGATTTTAGATTAACTTTTTTCATAATACGGAAATTTTAAAAAATAAATTATATAAATTCGCTTATTCCTCCTTTGAAATTTTTCAAATATTCATGAACTTCAATCACATTATCAGCGGAAACTTCTTCGCTCTTGAACAATTTTTTGGCTTCTTCTCTGGTCAAATCGGTTAGCATTCCAAGGCTCACGATCCCCATTTTTCCGGAAGAAATAAAGACTATCGAGGAAATCTTACAGCTTTCACAAGTTACATGAAGCGTCGTCCTGTTCATTTCTTCTTCCAAAACAAGAACCTTGGTTTGGCCGTATTTCTTCTCGCAAATCGGGCATTTTGCCAAATTATCCAAATTGTTAATTGATGGTTTCATACTCCTATACTACAGCAACCACCAGACTTTTACAACATCAAAAATGATACTATTAAAATTTAACTATGTCAAGATAAAAAAATGAGGCAGAGTATACAGCGTACACTCTGCCTTTAGCGATCCCTATACTGCTACGCCTGCGCCGCCTCTTGCCGCCGTGCACAACTAATTCTGGAGTAAATCCAGAACCGCAGAAAGAATAATCCCCAAGAAATGATAGCAACTGTCCAACCAACACCCCATTCGCCTGATACGGCGACAAGTGGGGAAATAAGACCGCAACCAAGACAAATCCCAACAAACAGAATGTCAATCCTATTGGCCATTTTTCTCCCCATCATGCACCCCCTTTTTTTTATTTAATTCTAATGCTGGTATATCACAATCTTATTATCCTGTCAAGCTTTTTTTGCTGAAAAAATAGAAGTAAAAACCATAGATGATTATTCCCGATTCCAGAATAACCGCCGGAAACCAGGTATTTGATCTGGAAGAGTCTAAATTATCCCAAACATAAACCGCCAAAAAAGTGAAGACTGCCTCCCAAAACCATTGCAGTTTCTTTTTTTTGCCAAATTCGAAAGAAAGATTGAATATCAAAAGAAATAGGTAGGCTCCGAACAAGAGCATCCAAAAATTTTGGGAATAAACAGCTTCATTGTTATTCTTGTCAATCTCTAATTTATTTCCATTAATTTCTTCTGTGTTTCTTTCGGTATATGCCGCCTCATCATCAATCCGAGGAACAACTTTGACCTGAGATCTCTCTTGCGAGGCCAAGGAGGAATTTAAAAATCCGAAAAGCGCCATTGCCAATAACAAGCAAACTATAAAGTGATTTATTTTCATAATTCATTTCTGCCGATTTCCTCCTTTTTCAGCTTCTTCTTTATCCAAGATAGATAAACAAAGAAACTTAAAATAGCGATAATTAAAATTGCATACGGATACCAAGCATACAGACGGCATTTTTCAAAATAATACCAGACTAAAAATATTCCAGTTGTCCAAACCAACGGCAAAAACCAGCGAACTTTTTCTTTTAGCTTGTAATGGAAATTAGTATTAAGGACGACGACGTATCCGATAAGAATCAGAATCCAAACCCAAAACGGCCATTCGGTGCATTTCGTTGTTGACGCTCCCAATTCCAATTCTTTTTGTTTTTCCATTTCTTGATTTCCCTCAGGAATTTCTGCCCCTCCTACGATTCCAGCTGTTTGCGTTGTTCCAGCTAATCCAAGAGCTCCAGATACCACTGCAGTTTGCGTTTGTGTAGTTCTTGCTGCATGATGCCGATTGTGTCCATCATCTCCGCCATCATCATCCTGAGCTTGCGTGTTATTGGAATATATCCCCATGGAAATATCGAACACTGTCGAACTATTTTGAAAATTTTTGTCTTCCGTCGCCGGATCAAATGTGAACAAAATTTGATATTGAAAAGTCGAATCAACTATTCCGTAAATTGTGTCAAAAACAAAAGCGCCGTTGTTATTGTTGGGATAGGTCGGATCGACATAAATATCATAAAGTTCTTCCAGCGGTTGTTGGGTTGTGCCATTGGGAAGAATCACTAATTCTCCATTTTTATAAACTTTTTTTATACTAACCAGCATTTTTTTCGACAGATCATAAGACTGGCTCACCATTTCCTTGGCATCAAATCTTATCATCAAAGTTTCACTTCTCCCGCCATCGCTTAGCTTGGTGACTGTAACGGGTCTTGAAAAAGTATCACCCGGCAAAATATTATTTTCGATTATAATCGGTTCGGTCGGTAAATCAGTATCGATATTAGTCGCAGCAAAAACTCCAGCTGGAACAAACGAGAGTCCCAGAATAAAAATCGCGCTCCAAAAAATATTTTTTCTAAATTTGTTCATTAGTTTCATTTGTTATCGTATTATCAGGTTCTTCTTTTTTATTTTCAATTCCTGTTTCTGCTTTTAAAATATCTTTTTTATCCGCATCGCCGGATGAATCATTTTTAACCGAATCATCGCCGACTGTTTCTGCCCCGACTTTATCCGCGCCAATAAACTCTTCACTGGCAGGATTTTCTTTGACTGAATCCAGAATTACAGGTGGAATTTTATCACCCGTTAAAACATTTTGTTCTCCCAGCATCTTCTCTGTTTCTTTCAACATTTTATCAAGCTTTTTCTTTTCTTCCTCTTTTTTCATTTCAAGAATATCCATCAGCGCGGAGTTCTTTATCTTCTTATCGCCTATTTCTTTTATCATACCAACATATTCCAAAAACACCGGGGTACAAATTTCCTCCTTGCTGTTTTTTTCCAAATTTCCTTCCTCATTGAAACATTTTCCATATGTCAGCAATTTGAAACCGTCCAGCTCCTTGTCCAACAATTTATTTTCTTCTCCCGGTGTGGCTTGCGGATCGATCCAAGGCCCAACCGCATCGGGGAATCTGGCAATTGATTTTCCAGGAGTAGTTTCGCTAAAAGCATGAGAATCTTTTATCAATCCCTTTTCGTCAATAAGTTGTACTTCGTCGCCACTATCTTTCAAATCAAAATCCTCATCGCCATTACGATAAACTACCAATCTTTCACCTCCGGAAATCACCGTGCTTCCGCTACTAGTATTGTTGTCTTTTATCTTTAAAGTATTGCCGCCTTTGTCTTTCAGTGTCCAGTCTTTTAAGTCTATTGAATACTCGCCATAATTATATAATTCTATCCATTCTCCGCCCGACATTTTGGCATCATCTTCACCAATAGGATCAGGCATAATTTCATTCATTACAACTGTATGCGGATTGGTTCCCGGATTTGGACTGGAAAGATTTTCAAAATCATCCTTAATATTTAAATCTTTTCCAGCTGGTTTTCGCGCCAGAGAATGACCTTCAGCAACATCAGAACAAGCAGGATTAAGAGCAGTGGCGTCTGACCCATAGCTCATCGCATCAATTTCTTTATCACTACTGTCCCTCAAAATGACTCTGTCGCCATCGTTAGCCAAACCATTACCAATATCAACGCCTAAAACGATTTCTACAGCGTTTCCGGGAATTGTCCAATGCCCCCAAGTAGAAACGTCTTTTGTAACAACTGCGTATCCATTGGCTGGAATAATATCCAGGTCTGAAGTTGAAATAGTTGAACATCCATGGTTATCGCATAGCTTCCAATTTTTCAAATTAACCGCACTAGAAGTTGGATTGTAAAGTTCCACCCATTCGTTGTCCGGTTCTGTTCCATGAGAACCATCTACGTCATAATAAACTTCATTGACCACTAAATGATCGGCTATATTGGTCCAATGTTCGGATTCAATCTTGCTGGAAAGAGTTTCTGTGTCTGTAAATCCGCCTGCTCCATAGGCCAAACTGCTTTGCCATGATTCAAATTTTAAATCAAAGTTGCAAGTTTTATCAGCTAGACTTTCGTCGTTATCCGTCAATTTGGTGGTAAATTTCCAATTAGTTTTAGCAAGGTTGTCCGTTGTCGAAGAAATATAGCTACTCAAAGCCTTATAGTTGTCATCCAGATCGTCCTTTATTTCTAATTTATCACAGATATTGCCTGAAATATTTTCTACTGTTACTCTATATTTCAGATTAATAGTTCCGCCATTTGAGAATACCGCTAATCTTGTCGCTTCTTTTGACGGAGAAACTTTGGGAGAAAAATCTGCACTGCTAATAACTGAAGAGATAAGAGTTCCCATTGAAAATCCATTTCCTTCGCTTTTTTCCTCATCCAAAAATCCGGCGTTGGTTCCGCGCATCACCACAATCCCGGCAAAAAAAGACGCAACCAAAACACATATTCCGATTTTATCAATCGATTTGAAAATCCTTCGGGTAATTACTGATTTATATTTTTTCTTCTTTTTTTTC